>JANNAO010000284.1:0-6233 GCA_031384405.1 Verrucomicrobiota bacterium
GCGCGTCCCTCGGCATCGGCTTCGGCGGCGGATTTAAGATTGTCGCGCGTGCCAGCAATGCGCCAGCAACCGTAGCAGAGGCGGCTGGACGTGAGAGAACTGTTGCCGAGCTTGATTGTCTTCATCAGGTGTTTGATTGAACTGAACAACTCCAAAGGATTGACCACAGAATACGAGAAAAGAATCTGGAGGCTCCAATCGGGATACAAGCATAAACCCGAAGTCAGAAGTCAGACAGGATGAACAACAGGCGAGGCTCGTGAATGAACGGGCTACAGACGGGTATCGCCCACAGTCCGGGGCATTTTCCGCCGATCACTTCGCCATGATCGCATCCAGTGCGCGGGACAATTCCTCCGGCGTACCGCCTTGCTCGGTGATGAGATAACCTTCGTAGCCTGTGTCGCGCAGTGTCTTCATGATGCCCGGCCAGTTGTTCGCGCCTTCCATCAGCGGTGCGCCGAATCCCTTCCACACGTCGCCCGCCCGCATCGCGCGATCACGGCTGTATTCCTTGATGTGAACGCGCGTGATGCGTTTGCCGAGCGTATTGATCCACGAAATCGGATCGCCGTAACGGATGATGTTGCCCGTGTCGAAATGCCACATCACCTGCGGACTGTTGATCTCGGCGAGATAACGCACCGCCTCCTTCTCGTCCGTGATGAAATTATTCCAGACGTTTTCAATGGAAATTTTTGTACCGCACTCCTGCGCCAGTGGAATCGCCTGCCGTATCTGCTCGATGGAACGCTTCCAACATTCCTCGTGGGTCGCATCGTTGTTGACCACGCCCGGCACGAGCAAAATCGAAGTAGCACCGTAAGCCTTAGCGTCGCGCAATGTTTGTTTCAATGCCTCCAATCCCTCCGCGCGCACAGCGGCATCGGGATGCGACAGCGGCTTGGCCCAATGTTTTGCGCCGCAAACGCTCGTGATCTCCAGTTCTGTTTCGTCACGCGCTTTCAATACCTCATTTTGTGGCAGATGACTCGCCATCTCGACGCCCTCGAACCCGGCGGCCTTGATCGTTTTCATGCGTTCCAAGATCGAGCCTTTCACGCTGATCGTGTCCCACATGATGGCTTTCTTGAACCGTTTCGGCCCCGCAGTGGAACTGTTTTCTTCGGCGGCGAACAGGGCAGGGGACACGCTGGCGAGGGCGAGCGATGCAGTTGTCGTTTTGAGAAAACTTCGGCGTGTGGTTGTGGTGTTCATGGTTTGTGTGTTGTTTTTCGGTGAAGATGATGCGCTGTCTCTAAATCAACTTCGTCATCCCCGGCATCGCCACAGGCGGCACGGGAACTATTGTGTTCAAGTCCATCTCCGCAGGCACGAGCGTTTCTTTTGAGGTCATCGCATCCTCCCACGTCACTTCCTGTCCGGTGTAAGCCGCCATGCGACCCATGATCGCCGTCAACGTGCTGTGCGCCGCGCTCACACCTTCGTTCACCGGCTTGCCCGCTCGGATGCCTTCAAAGAGCGCGACATGTTCGTTGCGATACATGTTCGACGGCTTGTCCTCGCGGAATCGCCAGTTCGTTTTCGAGCGCACCACGAACGGCCCACTGAACGCCCGCACGATGTCCGCCACGCCTTCCGTGCCCATGAAATGATCCGACACATCGCTCGCCGCACCGTTCTGCTGGCGGCAATAATGAAATCCCTTCGCGCCGTTCGCATAGTCATACACGACCGCGAAATGATCAAAGATGTTGCCGAACTCCGGCGACGTGCGCACCTGACGCCCACCATGCGCCACGCATTTCACCGGCGTTTCGTCCTTCATCGCCCAGTTCATTTTGTCAATGTTGTGAACCGCCTGTTCCACGATGTGATCGCCGGAGAGCCAAGTGTAGTAATACCAGTTCTTGATCTGGAACTGGAGGTCGGTCCACTCCGGCTTGCGCGCAAACGGCGACCACACGCCGCCCGTATTGCAACTGTTGTGCATCGCTCGGACCTCGCCGATCTCGCCATCGTGAACCTTCTGCATCAACGCGCGCACACCGGTGTTGTGCCGGTAACAAAAGCCGGACATGAGTGAGAGATTCTTCTTCCGCGCCTCCTCCGCGCTCGCTAAAACGGAACGCACACCCGCGGCGTCCGTCGCCACGGGTTTCTCGGCGAACACATGTTTGCCCGCATCAATCGCGGCCTTGATCTGCGCTGGGCGGAATCCCGGCGGCGTCGCAAGCAGCACCACATCCACACCGCTCGCGATGACTTTCTTGTAAGCATCCAGCCCTCCAAACGACGTCTCCGGCGTCACCTTCACGCGATCTCCATGTGCTTTCCGCAAATTCTGCAACGTGGTTTGCAACCGATCCTCGAACAGATCGCCCATCGCCGTGATGACGACATTCGGGTCAGCCGTCAACGCATCATCCGCCGCACCAGCACCGCGACCACCGCAACCGACGAGGCCGATGCGCAACGTGTCGGTGTTCGTCCCAGCGAACAGATTGCCGGAAAGAATCGCCGGGGCTGCAAGCGCGCCGCCGATGAGAAGGGAAGAGTTTCCGAGAAACTCCCGTCGCGTGGTGGGTCTGGTGTTTGTTGTGTTCATGATTGGATCAGTGTTTTGGTTTGATGAAGGTTTGGCAATCCTCGGGTGCGGTCACAACCGCAGGTCGCGTGAACTTTTCGCCGAATTTTGTGAAGCCCGGCACGAACCCGCCGTGACTCAGGGAAAATTGTCCGCCCTCCATTCCAATGAAACGATCCTGCCGATCCGCCTTACCCGTCGAGTCAAAGTTAAAGCCCGACTGAGTCAGCTCGATCCATTTGCCCGCATCCGTTGTATCCACTGATTGCCAAATAGAATTCAGCATCCGTCTTCGGATTCGTCCTAGTGAGCCTTTTATTTCAGCGAGTGCTTCAAACCAGTAATTCCGTTGGAGTTGAAAATCGGCGGGTTGAATTTCCACGGTCACTTGGAAGGCCATGTGATTTCCACGATGACCGGCGCCCACGAAACGTGTTGAACCACTTTACGCATCGAGCGCAGCGCGTCGGGTGGTTGGACGCGCGCTGTGTTTGTGATTTCAACTTTCACGTCCCCGCGCTCGCGCCGGAATTGCGACACGATGCGCTCGTATCGGCGGTAATAATCAAACTGCGTGAGCAGCAGTCGCGATGGGCGACGTTCCTTCATGGCGCGCAATTCCCAATCGCCTTCAATCGCGCGCGTGGCCCAATCTGAATGTAGCCAAGTGATGTCGGTGCGTTGCGCGGTGTTGTAGAGATAGGCGGCAGAGACGAACACCGTGCTGTCGGCGGGAGCGGAGTCGAGCGATTGATTCACCAGTGCGAGAGCTTGAGCGCGGTTGATGTCCCGATGACACAGCACGCCCCAAGTTGTCATGCCGATGGCGCGGATGGAGACGAGCAGTGCCGCCACGAGAAACAAACCGTGGATTGCGCGTGGCCATTTCACAGTCATCAATCCAGTGCTGACCAACGCCAGCGCGCCGCCCACGATCACGGGTTGCAGATAGTTCGCCACATGAATGGTGTTTGGCGTCAGCACGACGAGGCATCCGCACATCAATGCGAGCGCGGCGAGAGTTCCGCTCGCGCAGAGGCGAAGTGGAACGGATGTCCTGAGTTGAACGAGCAGCACACGACATTGGATTGTTAGCCAGCCGAACATCGCGACTACTAGCAGGATGCCGGGCGATGATCGCACGATCTTCAAGACGTCATCGAGATACGGCACGCGCAAGGCGGTGACCGATGGGGTGATCGCGACATGTTCGCGGAAACCTTCCCACAGTCGCGGGTAACCAAACTTCACCAGCGCGATCAATGCGATCAGCACGCCAATGAACGAGAATGCCGCTGCCCACGGGATCGGTCGCTTGGCGAACCACGCCTCGCTCACGACAAACAATCCCAGCCAGAGCGAATAGATGCCGCCGATCTGAAGGCTCGTGCAGAATGTCAGCGTCAGGAAAACCGCCGTCGCCCAGGGCAATCCGCGCACGAATGCCAACACAGCCAACGCCGCAAGCAAGTGCGCGAGTGTGTCCGGCCTGTCGTGAAACGTGATTCCGAACAGGAACAATCCGGCGATGTTGACGGCAAGCGCAGGGAGGTTGAGTTGCCGAAAAATCTGAAACACCGTCAGCGCGAAGCCTGCAAGTAACGTGACGTGCAGCCACATTGCCGAGAGGTCGCTTGTGCCAAAGCAGTTCATCCAGCCGAGCAGCACGGCTTGGTAGAGCGGCGGGTAGGCGCAGAAGACTTCGTTGCCGGAGATCGGCAGAACCATCGCGAGCGAAGGATTGCAATACTTGTCGTGCAAGATTTGATTCACCACCGGGCCGTCGTAGAAGAAGGAATCATTCGCGGGGATGGGCTGCGACGTGGAAAGCAGCAGAGTGATTTTCCACACAAAGTAGAGAGCGAAAGTGATCCCTGAAATGTTCGCGAGTCGGCGCATGTCGGCGCGCAGCTTTCCAGAACGCCGCCGCTTGTCAACGTCGGCGCGCGAGACGGGTGCAATTCAAAGTGACGGTTAGCATTTGAGGTGGGAGTTCTCGCGCTGCGAGAACTCCGCCCGCGTGGAGCGGGCGGAATCGGGCGATAGGGGATTGCGCCGCTGCACGCGGCACTACGCCTCGCAGCGCGAGGCGTTCCACCACCTGACCGTCACTTTGAATCACGCCTGCGTGAGGCTTTCTGGTGGAATTACTCCCGCACTTTGGAATCAATGAGGATCGTCACCGGGCCGTCGTTGAGAAGACTCACTTGCATGTCCGCGCCGAACTCGCCGCTCGGAACTGACTTGCCGAGATCAAGCGCAAGCCGCGACTTGAACGCTTCATAAATCGGCACGGCGATCTCTGGCCGAGCGGAGCGCGTGTAGGAAGGGCGATTGCCCTTCTTGGTGCTCGCGAAGAGCGTGAACTGGCTGATGAGCAAAATCTCGCCGCCGATGTCCTGCACCGAACGATTCATCAATCCCTCGTCGTCAGGAAAAATTCTCAGGCGAATAATTTTCCCGGAAAGCCATTCGATGTCGTCCGCCGTATCCGCATCCTCCACGGCCAGGAGTACGAGCAATCCTCGCGCGATCTGGCCTTTGATCTGGCCGCCGATGCTGACACTGGCGTTGGCAACGCGCTGGATGACGGCGCGCATGGATCAATTCGGCGGTGGCAACGGATAGATCAAACTCAACGGAACGCTGACTTTGTCACCCGCTTTGAGTTTGTCGAAGTTCACGGTGGGGTTGGCCGCGCGCAATGCGTTTTTATCCACGCCGTAGATTTGAGCGATGCGATCCAAGCTTTCACCTCCAGCGACGCTGTGAGTTTTCTTCGGCTCAGGTTTGGGTGCGGGCTGGGCGGAAGGTTCTTCGAGAAGTGTTTCGCCGAGTGCCTGGGCTGTGGCTTTCATCTGTTCGAGTTCAAGTTTCTTCAACTCGATCTCGCGTTGGGTTTCCGTGAGTTTGTCGTCGTTCTGGATGCGTTCCTGTTCGGCAGAACTCTCGCGATTGATGGCGTAGAGCGTGGGAAGCGCGGCGGGATTTCCTTTTCCTTCGGCGAGTAATTCGAGCGCGCTGATGTAATCTGGATCACGCAGGCGTGCGAATTGTTCGTAGCGTTGCGGCGAGAGAACATTGCGGATGGCGGCATCGCGCTCGGCGAGGAGTTTGGTGCGCAACGCCTGAGCTTCGGGATCGTCGCGTTCGGCAAGCGCGCGGATGCGGGATTCGATCTCCGCAGTGGCTTTGAAGATTTGTTTGAACTCGTTGGGTTGCGTGTCGAAGCCGGGGAGCATGTCCAGTTCATCACGCAACGCATCGGCCTGCGCGGAGAAACGCAGTTGCGCATCTTCGAGTTGATTCGGATCCAAGATGCCCGCGAGTTCTTTCCACGGATCGCCAGCGGCAGCGAGTAGGTTGGCGATGGCCTGCTTTTTCTCCGGCGAAAGATTCTGGAGCGCGGGGCTGATGTCCATCGTGGCCACGAGCATCTGTTGATAGGCGTTTGAGTTGGCGGCGGAATCAGGTCTAAACGCCCAATCCGAGCCGAGGAGTTGATCAAGGATGGTTTTGCGATTGGCCCAAGCTTCGTTGCTCTGCTTTGAATCCTCTTCTTGTTCCGCCGGGTCGCGCTGATTTGTCCACCACTTAGGGTTTGGCTTTAGACCCGGAGATTGATCGCGCTGTTTTCCCCGCAGCATCTGGCTCACATCGGCGATGATGATGTCGCGGATGGTTT
>JANNAO010000311.1:0-2478 GCA_031384405.1 Verrucomicrobiota bacterium
TTTCCAGATCAGCCTCGGTGTAACACTGCACGACGGGGTAATGGGTGTAGTCGCTCAGGATTTGTTCGCGGCTGTTGTCTGAAATATCCGTGGTGATGAGGATGAAATGCAGGTTGCTCTTGCTGCGCGCCAAAATATCGCGCCCCACGATGAACGCGCGCGACTTCACCACGAACGGGAACAATCGCTCGACGGATTTGGTTGAGACGGTGTCGCTCATGCTATTTTTGTAGGCGACGACGTAAGGAGTCGAAACTTTGGTTCACGCCACTTTGACTTTGACCTTGTGACCTTTGATCTCCGCGCGATTCAACTTGGCGATGATGCTGTTGGCGTGCTCGGCGGAAACATCCATAAACAGATGCCGCTCGCGCACATCCACCGTGCCGACGATTTTGCCGGGCAACCCGGTGATGCCAGCAACAGCGTTCACGACGTCAATCGGCGTCACGGCCATCGCTTCGCCGAGGTTCATCCAGAGACGAGTTTGATCGGTGGGCGTGGCGCGACTGGGTTTGCCTTTGCTGGGCGCGGCGGAACTCTCACGCTTCTTCGGCGACCATGGCGGTCCGCTCTTTTCGAACGCGGGTTTGCGTTCGGGCGACAATGGCTTTTTCACGGACGCGAGGATTTCGTCGTCGGAAAATGTTTTCACTGCGGCGGGTTTGGTTTCAGCTTTGGGCTTAATCTCTGCCACCGGTTTAACTTCAGCCTGCGATGCTTCAACTTTTTCCACAGGTGCAACGATGGGCTTCTCCACACGGGCTGGTTTTGAAATGGTCGTCGCTGCGGCCACAGGCTTCACAGGGCTGGCCGCTGCAGGGCGAACCGTTTTGGTGACCGGCGGCGGACGGAAGGTTCGCACTGAGGGGAATTCCCCCTGCGGCGCGCGATCTTCAAAACGGTTCGGACGAGCATCGCGGTCGCGACTATCAGCGCGCGGCGCGCGGCGGTCATCGTTGCGATCATTGAAACGATCACGCGGGCCGTCGCGGAAATTGCCTCGCTCTGGAGGACGCTCTTCGCGCTCGGGGCGTTCGTAGGACTCCGTGTTGGGCTTCGATGCGCCTTCGCCACCTTGCAGCAATGTCAGACACGCGGACGCAACATCGGTGGAGGAGAAACCTTCCTCCAGCAATCGCGCGATGAAATGTTCGTTGGTCTTAAACTCACCGGCGGCAAGCGTGGCGCGGATTTTTCCGAGGAAGGCATTCTCTCTTGCGTCACCAACTTCGGCTTCGGTTGGGATGCGGGCGCGAGTAATCCGCATGTTGGTATAACGCTCGATGTTGCGGATTTGAAACAGTTCCCGCCCCGACACGAACGAGATGGCACGGCCTTCCCGACCCGCACGCCCCGTGCGTCCGATGCGATGCACGTAATCTTCGCCGTCGTAGGGCAGATCGTAGTTGAAGACGACTTGCACGTCGTCTACGTCAATGCCGCGCGCGGCGATGTCCGTGGCAACGAGGAACTCGAGACCCGACTTGCGGAACTTGTTCATCACGCGATCGCGCATCGCCTGCGTCATGTCGCCGTGCAAACGGTCGGCCATATAGCCCTGTGCTTCGAGATGATCCACGAGGTCGTCCACCATGCGTTTGGTATTGCAGAAAATGATGCCGAGCTTGATGTCGTGGATGTCAATGAGCCGCGTAAGCAACTCAATCTTGAACCGGCGATCCACCTCGTAATACAACTGCTCCACCGTCGGTACGGTCATTGCCTTCTGCTCGATTTTTACGTTCTCGGGACTGCGCGCATACTTCTCGATTAAGTCGCGGATCGGGCGCGGCATCGTGGCGGAGAAAAAAACCGTCTGCCGTTCCTTGGGCGCGGCCTGGAGAATCAATTCGATGTCGTCGCGGAAACCCATGTTGAGCATCACGTCGGCTTCGTCGAGGATGGCCATCTTCAAATTGTCGAAGCGCAACGTGCCACGCCGCATGTGATCCATGATGCGCCCCGGCGTGCCGATGACGATCTGCGCGCCTTGCTTGAGGCCGAAGAACTGGCGCTCGTAAGATTGCCCGCCGTAAATCGGAAGCGCGTTGATGCCGCGTTTGAACAGCGCGAGCTTGTGGATTTCTTCCGAAACTTGGATGGCTAATTCGCGCGTGGGACACAGAATCAACACCTGAACGGCGCGGATGTTGGGGTCAACCTTCTCCACAGCCGGGATGCCAAACGCGGCGGTTTTTCCCGAACCGGTCTGCGATTGGCCCACGATGTCTTTGCCCGCCAGCAGCAGTGGAATGGCGGCGGCTTGAATCGGCGCAGCCTGCTCAAAGCCCAGTTTATCAATGGCTTTCAGCACTTCAGCGGAGAGTCCCAGTTCGGAGAATAATTTCGGCGTCATACGATTTGGCGATATGCCATCCGAAGCATAACTGAACCGCACACGGAACGAGAGCTAAATCTTGGGGTGGGATTTTGAGGGTATGATAAAAGCCGGGGATGGTGGGGCGAGCGTCCTCG
>JANNAO010000382.1:0-1727 GCA_031384405.1 Verrucomicrobiota bacterium
TAACCCATTTAACTTATTTAACCAAGAACGTGAGCAGCTATCACTTAGACCATTTGCAGTATCTGGAAACCGAAGCCATACACATCGTGCGTGAAGTCGCGGGGGAATTTGAGCGGCCTGCGTTGTTGTTCTCTGGCGGCAAAGATTCCATCTGTCTCCTGCGCCTCGCTGAGAAAGCGTTTCGCCCAGC
Organism: Verrucomicrobiota bacterium; assembly: GCA_031384405.1. GTDB lineage: Bacteria > Verrucomicrobiota > Verrucomicrobiia > Limisphaerales > JADLHS01 > JADLHS01. Next base: position 191 of record JANNAO010000382.1, read on the forward strand.
GGATATTCCGATGCCGTTCTTGAACGTCGAAACCGGCCACGAGTTTCCCGAGCTGATCTCGTTCCGCGACAGTCGCGCGAAGGAACTCGGCGCAAAACTCATCGTCCGCACCGTGGACGAGGCGATTGCCAAAGGTCACGCAACGCCCGCGCCCGGCGAGATCAGCCGCAACAAACTTCAGATTCCTGTGCTGCTCGGCGCAATTGAGGAGTTTCAATTCGATTGCGCCATCGGCGGCGCGCGGCGCGATGAAGAGAAAGCCCGCGCCAAGGAACGCTTCTTCAGCTTCCGCGATAGTTTCGGTCAATGGGATCCAAAAGCGCAGCGCCCGGAGATCTGGAATCTTTACAACGCCCGTGTGAATCCTGGGGAAAACATGCGCGTGTTCCCGCTCTCGAACTGGACCGAGATGGATGTCTGGCAATACATCAAGCGCGAGAAGCTCGCTGTGCCGACGATTTATTTCAGCCACGAACGCGAGTGCTTCCGACGTGGTGGTCAATGGATTCCCGTTCCGCCGCCACACACGGATTCAACCAAGCCTGATCCTTACGCGGGTGCACGTCCCAAGCCGACCGAGCCGATCAAGAAAATGGTCGTCCGCGTCCGCACTATCGCGGACATGATCAGTACCGGCATGATCGAATCGCAGGCTTACACGATTGACGACATCATCGCGGAAGTCGCTGCCGCTCGCGTCACTGAGCGCGGCACTCGTGCTGACGACAAAGCCAGCGAAGCTGCGATGGAAGATCGCAAAAAAGCAGGTTATTTCTAACTCGGAAGATTTCTCCCATGCCACATACTCAGCATCCCATTGAACTTTTGCGCTTCAACACCTGCGGGTCCGTTGACGACGGTAAGTCCACGCTCATCGGCCGTTTGCTCTACGATTCAAAGTCGTTGATGGAAGATCAGGTCGAAGCGTTGGAAAAATCCGCCGACATCACCGGTGGCGGACAGATCAATCTCGCCAACCTCACTGATGGCCTCCGCGCTGAACGCGAGCAGGGCATCACGATTGACGTCGCGTATCGCTACTTCGCCACGCCGAAGCGGAAATTCATCGTCGCCGATACGCCGGGCCATGTGCAGTACACGCGTAACATGGTCACTGGTGCCAGCACGGCGAATCTTTCCATCGTGCTGGTGGATGCGCGGCAGGGCGTGATTGAACAGACGCGCCGCCACACGTTCATCGCGGCGATGCTTGGCATTCCGCACCTTGTCATTGCCATCAACAAGATGGACCTTGTGGATTGGAAGCAGGAGCGCTTTCAGGAAATCCGCGATGAGATTGAAGATTTTCTCCCGAAGCTCGACGTATTTCGCGACGTGAAGTTCATCCCGATCAGCGCGCTCAACGGCGACAACGTCGTGGACGCCTCCAAGTTCACGCCGTGGTATGAAGGTCCGCCGTTGCTGGCGCATCTGGAAAATGTCCACATCGCGAGCGATTGGAATCTCAACGCGTTCCGTTTCCCCGTGCAATGAGTGAATCGTCCCAACGATCCCACGGATCAAACGCTGCACGACT
>JANNAO010000362.1:0-4931 GCA_031384405.1 Verrucomicrobiota bacterium
GGACGGTTCGCCGCAGGGCAAGACCACCTGGCTAACCAAGCCCTATCTCAAAGTGCCGGCCGGCGCGAAGTCTGATTACGTAGGGTATCCGGCGTTCACCGACGAGGAGCTGAACAAGTGGATCATGCTGGCCTATAAAAACAACTGGCAGCTGATCGCCCATTGTGGAGGCGACGCGGCACTTGACCAACTGATCAAAACCGCGCGTGCCGCCTCCGCCATCTATCCGGGCGAGGACCGCCGCACCACGATCATCCACGGCCATTTCATCCGCGCCGACCAGGTGCCGGCCATCAAGCAGATGGGGCTTTTCCCGGCGGAGTTTCCGCTGCACACGTTCAACTGGGGTGATTGGCACCGCGAATCCGTGGTCGGCCCGGAACGCGCGGAGAACATTTCGCCCACCGGCTGGTTTCTGGAGAACAATATGAAGTTCAGCATCCACTCCGACGCGCCGGTGATCTTCCCCGACTCGATGGCGCTCATCGCGACCGCTGTGAACCGCACCACGCGCACCGGCCACGTCCTCGGCCCGCAGCATCGCCTCACCCCGCTCGTCGCGTTGAAGGCGATGACGCTCTGGCCCGCCTACCAGCATTTCGAGGAGAAGACCAAAGGCTCGCTCGAAGTGGGCAAGCTCGCCGACCTCGTCATCCTCGACAAAAATCCGCTCACGGTTGATCCGACCACGATCAACAAAATCAAGATCGCCGAGACGATCAAGGAAGGCGTCACCGTTTACCCGGCGGTCACCAGCACCGCGAAACCGCTGACGGAAAAACAGCGCCAGGCGATCTCGTGGCATTTCGAAGTCGCCTGTGACATCGCGCATCTCAACGAGATCGCGGGCAAGGAATGGACGCTGATCTCGCTCAACGGAAAAAGCGTTACCGCCGAAAAGCCGCCCACGGTGAAGTTCGAGGGTGGCCGCGCGTCGGTGTTCGGCGGCATCAACCGCCTGTCCGCCACTTACGAAGTGAGCGGGGGCAAAGTCACCTTCAGCGGCATGGTCAGCACGAAGATGGCGGGCGAGCCAGCACTGATGGAATTGGAAAGCAATCTGGCGAAGGCACTCGCGGCGGTTGACGCCTTTCAAGTCTCCGGCAACGAACTGACGCTCTCCAGCAAAGAAAAAGCTGTTGCGAAATTTCGCGCCGCGCAATAAGCCGAAGGCAGTTCAAGCCAACTTAAAAAACAATGAACCAAAAAACATTCCTGTTCGCACTGGCCTTCACGCTCGCGTCCACCACGTTGCGCGCCGCTGAACCGGCGGCTTCCACTCAGGCCACCGACGACGCGGCGGAACTCGCCAGGAAACTCAGCAACCCCGTCGCCGCGCTCATCAGCGTGCCGTTTCAAAACAACTTCGACTTCGGCGGCGGGCCGAGCGACGACGGCTTTCGTTACACGTTGAACGTGCAACCTGTGATTCCATTCAACGTGACCGAGAACTGGAATCTCATCTCGCGCACCATCGCGCCGTTCGTGCATCAGGAGAATTATTTCGGCACGACGACGCAGAGCGGATTGAGCGACATGGTGCAATCGCTGTTCCTCTCGCCCGCCAAGCCGGGCGAGAGCGGTTGGATTTGGGGCGCAGGCCCGGTGTTCCTCCTGCCCACGGCGACGGATGATCGTCTCGGCACGGAGAAATTCGGCATCGGCCCGACCGCCGTCGCGCTGAAACAGGACGGCGGCTGGACTTACGGTGCGCTGGCGAATCATCTCTGGTCAGTGGCCGGCAACGGCTCGCGGCAAGACGTGAGCACGACGTTCATGAATCCGTTCGTTTCGTTCACCACGAAAAAACAGACGACGTTCTTGCTGTCCACCGAATCCACCTACGATTGGGAGAACTCAGAGTGGACTGTGCCGTTGGCGGTGTCGGCGAGCCAGTTGGTGAAGTTCGGCAAACAGCCCGTGAGTTTGTCGCTGGGCGCGCGTTACTACGCCGACAAACCCACCGGCGGCCCGGACTGGGGATTGCGTTTCTCCGTCACGTTCCTGTTCCCGAAATGATTAGGTTCGGGGGAGTGGACGTGCAAATCATTGACCCGGCCACCGCCGCCAACGGCACTGTTGTCGTGGGTGGATTGCGAGCAAGCGTGCGGTTTTGAAGATCGAATGAATCAACGGCTTCCCCAAAAGACGCGGCCTTGGTGCTATTGGCTGTTGCTCGCGAGCCAGTCGGCGGGCGCGGGAATCATCCTGTGGAAAGGGATTCCCATCTACCGCCAGTTGCTGCTCGGCGAGCCAGACCCCGGGCCGCGACTTTCGATATTCCTCTATGCTTTGGCCGCGCTGGCGCTCATCCAACCCGCGTATTGGCTGGCCCGGCGGTTACCGCCACCTGTGCGCCGGGTGAGTCGCCCGTTGCTCGCGCACCTCGTGATATTTCTGGGGCGCATGGTTTTCATCTACGTGGCCGGAATGATCAGCGTGGTTTTTTATCTGCGCTACGCCGAACTGCGTCTCGCCTTCTGGCGGGAAGCACTGCTGCTGGCCGTTTTATTTTCCATGTTCTGTTACACCACCGAACTGGAACGGTTGGGCAAGACCCTGCTCGATCCAACAGGACACGACCTTACATCCGAAAAATCACCTAGCAGCGAAGCCCGGAAGAACGAAGTCGCTGAATAATTTGGTCACATCAACCAGAGTTACGACGAGGCCAAGACTTCGCTCCAACCTTTCATGTCAGATTTGCGCGGCGGGCAGAAGTTTTTCAGCACCGACCAACAAGGCCGGCTCGACCATCAGCAGAACAACCAGCTTGCCGCTACCAAGAAGTGCGCCCCGCTCACCGGCTGGCAGGAATACGCCCACGCCCTCTTGCAGGCGAATGAATTGTCGTTTGTGAATTGAGACAAAGGTTTAGCCACAAAAAGGCACAGGAGGCACAAAAGAGAAAACAAACACGGAAGAGCGACTTCAGCATGCTGTTTTGTGCCTCTTCGTGGCAATACATCCCCCCGAGTTTAGAAGTTGGTTCTGGAAGAGCTGTAAGCCGATTTCTGTCTTCACCCTTACGAGTGGAGAGAATCATTTGTCTTAGCAGCCGATACCCGAAACCTGTCTGCTTTCGCAGAACGCGGAACGAGCCGCTCCTCGGTTTCCTATTTGGCCTTGCACCCGATGGGGTTTTCCGTGCCGCGTCGCTTGCGCTTCGCGCGGTGGGCTCTTACCCCACCTTTTCACCCTTACCAGCGTCGCTTGCGCAACACTGGCGGTATATTCTCTGTGGCACTGTCCGTCGGGACGACTCACGCCGTCACCTCCCGCGTGTATCCCCGAAGTATTTCGGGGTTACGCGGCATCGCGCCCTATGGTGTTCGGACTTTCCTCCCGCAGCTTGCACCGCGAGCGATTCTCCGCCCTCCCAGAACCACTGTCACGGTAGATGAAAAACAAAACACGCTCAAGCAGCGAAAAGCCGCCCGCTTATCTGCGCGCCCCTGCGCACAAAGGCAGGAAAATAATTTGACGATGCTCTATATGATTTGTAGAGTTCGCGCCCTAACGGATTGGATTCCAGAGTAGCTCAATGGTAGAGCACGCGGCTGTTAACCGTGGGGTTGAAGGTTCGAGTCCTTCCTCTGGAGCCATTTAATTAGCCCCTGTTTACGGGGCTTTCTTCAAGGAAGGGCAGGCCACTGTCAGTGAAACTGTCAGTAAAGCGGTGGGTTGGAACACAACTCACCACAATTCGGCAAAACTTCACTGAAACCCGCCGCTACTCGCGTTCGTAAACGTGCGTTTCCGGGGACTGAGTTCTTGATTCAACGAATCGCGTATGAAATCAAGATTCATCCTGTTTAACCGAGCGGGCGTGTTTTACTCCGAGGACACCGTTACCCGCAAACAGCACAGCTTACGCACGAAGGACGAAGCGGAAGCCATCGTGCTGCTAAACGCCAAAAACGAATCGTTTCGCCAGCCCGTTCTTAACATGCAGATTGCCCGCGCTTACCTGACGGCCAGCGATCCGGCCATAGCGGTGCGGACTTGGCAGACGGTCATGGAGCAGATGCAAACCCACGGGAAGGATTCCAGCAAGACGCGCTATATCCGTGCTATGAAAGCCACCGCATTCGACGGACTTCGCCAGAAGCCTCTCATCCAAACCAACGCCGAGGATTTTCTGGCAGTGCTCAAGGAAGGCAAAGTGTCAGTGTCGCATTTCCTGAAACGGCTTCACAACCTCGCGCTGGCGCTCGGCTGGATTGCCGTTCCCGTCCTGCCGCCGAAGCTCTGGCCCAAGCCAGAGTTCAAACCTAAACGCGCCATCACGCTGGAGGAACACCGGCGCATCCTCGCCGCTGAATTAAACCGCGAGCGAAATCTTTACTACCAACTGCTTTGGGAGATTGGTGCATCGCAGAGTGACGCCGCCGCACTCACTGCAAAGAACATTGACCGCACCAGCAACACGCTGTTTTACGCCCGTATGAAAACGGGCACGCCCGCGCAGCTCGCCATCAGCCGAAATCTGGCGGCGATACTCGACGAACTTCCCAAGAGCGGTTTGCTCTTTCCAAACATCTATGAGAGTCAGGCCAATCTCCGCGCAGCGGATTTTTATTACCTCTGCAAGCGGCTAAAAATTAAAGGCGTGACCTTGCATAGCTACCGCTACGCATGGGCCGAACGCGCCAAGACCTGCGGCTATCCCGAACGCTTTGCCCAGGAAGCGCTCGGCCATAACAGCAAGGCCGTGCATCGCGCCTACGCACGCCGGGCCAACGTGGTGATCCCGGCAATGGAGGATTACGAGCTGCGGATGGCGGGGAGGGTGTGAGACAAAATTCTTCAAGAGTAAGTTTTCGGTTGGTTTTTTGAGGTGTTATTGCCTAGCTTACTAGGCATATATGAATCAGCCACCCCAAAGAATGCGCCTGTTGGAACAAATTGCAGCCATCCCCGCCATGGAG
>JANNAO010000374.1:0-2630 GCA_031384405.1 Verrucomicrobiota bacterium
GCTTCAACGCGGGTGCCACGGTGGTTTCCTTCCGTCCGCTCGGCCATCAAACCAACGAGGTCGTCCTCGACAACGACGATGCCGCCGTCACATTCGCTGGCTCGTGGAGTTTCAGTTCCAACGCTGTTTTCTTCGGCAGCCCAGGCGACGTGCCGTATCGCTTCGTCTCGTTGAACGCCACCGAAACCGCCACGGCCACCTACACGCCCACGATTCCGGCGGCGGGTTATTATCCGGTTTATGCGTGGACGCTTTCTGGTTCGGATCGCGGTGATCAACTCTATCGCATCCGCCACACGGGCGGTGAATCGTTGATTCGTCTCCCGCATCACATGGTGGGCAACGGTTGGATTTATCTGGGCGAATATTATTTCAACGTGGGTTCAAACTCCGCATCGGGCGCAGTGGTCATCAGCAATCTTCGCAGCACGGCCACGGGCAGCACGGTGATCGCCGATGCGATCCGCTTCGGCAACGGCATGGGCACGGTGAACTTCGGCGGCGGCGTTTCTGATTATCCGCGCGAAGAGGAAAGCATGCGCTATTGGATTCAACACAACATCGGCCAGGGACAAACCAACGCACTCTATGATGGCGGGGGCGATGACCAGAGTGATAGCTGGTCCGCGCCGCCGCAAATGTCCGCCGAGATGAATCGTCAGGCCGCTGGAGATATTTACGACCGCGTCCACATCAGCTTTCACTCCAACGCCGGCGGTGGTCGCGGCACAGTGAGTTTGATCACTGGCGATCCCACGCCCAATCAAGCCGATCTCGCGGACATCACGGGCGGTGAAGTGAATGACGATCTCGTCGCGCTCAGTTCGCCGCCGCTCGAAATTCCGTGGTTCAATAAAGTCACGCACACGTTCTCTGGCGGTTATTCGGAGATTGATGGCAGCCTGTTCAACTACGAAATGCCCGCGACGATCATCGAGGTCGCGTTTCACGACAGCGCGCTGGACGCGCAACTCATGCGCGATCCCAAAGCCCGCGCTGCTGTGGGTAAAGCGGCGATGCACGGTGTCGTCAAGTTTATGAACGCGTTCGACACGAACAATCCCGCCCCGCTGTTGTTCCTGCCTGAACCGCCGACGAATGTCCGCGCCATTTCTTCCGGCACAAACGGCAACATCACGCTCTCGTGGGCCGCGCCCGTTAGCACCGGCGGAAGCCAGTCGCCGACGAACTATGTCCTCTATCGCTCGACGAATGGGTTTGGTTTCGGCAACGCAGTCTCCGTTGGCAACGTCACCAGCGTCACCGTTTCAAATCTCGCGGTGAACACGGATCACTACTTCCGAGTCGCAGCGGCCAACGGCGGCGGCGAATCCATGGCTTCCGAAGTGGTCGCCTGCCGCGCGCCCTCGACGAATGGGTCGGCAAAGGTTTTGTTCGTGAACGCGTATGACCGCTTCGAGCGCACGCAGAATTTGCGGATGGATTTGCCCGTGGAAAACTACAATCCGCCCGATGCCACCGGCTCGATTGAGCGCGTGTTCGGCGCGTGGAACAACTCGTTTGACTACGCGGTGGCGCACGGCAAGGCGCTCGCGGCGGCGGGTGCGATCTTTGATTCGTGCCAGAACGAAGCCGTGAGCGCGGGCACGGTTGCGCTCTCCAATTATTCCATCGTCATCTGGGCGTGCGGCAATGAATCCATCGCGGATGAAACCTTCAGTGCCACGGAGCAAACACGCATCACCACGTTCCTCGCGGCGGGAGGCGCGCTGTTCGCCTCCGGCGCGGAGATCGCGTGGGACTTGGATCGCGCGTCCGGCCCGACGGCGGGAGATCGCGTGTTCTTCAACAGCCAGCTTCACGCCGATCTTGGCGCGGATGCGAACGACAACGCTGCGAGCTATACGGTCACGCCCGCAGGCGGCGGAATGTTTGTCGGCAAATCCAACGGCGTGTTTGATGACGGCTCGAAAGGCATCTACGCCGTTCGGACGCCGGACAAACTCACGCCGAACGGCCCGGGCGCGGCAGCGGCGTTGAATTACATCGGCGGACTTGGCGGCGCGAGCGCGGTGCAATACGACGGCTCGGCGGGCGGCGGGCGCGTTTTGCTGATGGGGTTTCCGTTTGAGACGATCACGAGCCTCACGGTTCGCACGCAATACATGGGCGCGGCGCTCACGTTTCTCGGCCTGCCGATCGTGACCAATGCTCCGCCCTCCATCGCTCCGCAACCTGTCGCCCAGTCCGTGATTCAAGGCTCGAACGCGACGCTTGCCATCAGCGCATTCGGGACGGCACCGCTCACGCATCAATGGCGTTTCAATGGCGTCAATCTTTCCGGCGCGACAAATTTTTCCTTCACGCGCACGAATTGTCTGCCCGCAGTTTCCGGCAACTACGTCTGCGTGGTGACGAATGTGTTTGGTTCGGTGACGAGCCAGGTTGCGCTGCTGGAAATTATTTTACCGCCAGCACAAACCTTGTTCGCCGACAACTTCGACGTGAACACTGCCGCGAATTGGACGGCGAATCGCAGTTCCACCGACACGCGTGTGACGTTCAACTACAACTACGGCGCGGATGGAATCCCCGCCGCGCCGAACTCGACCGCTGGCACGTCGAACGGTGTGAAGTTCGAGGCAAACATGACTCTCGGCGTCGGAGCG
>JANNAO010000409.1:0-3975 GCA_031384405.1 Verrucomicrobiota bacterium
TAATAGTCCTCAACCCCAACAGGGTTGCATCAGCCTTTCGCGCGCAGGATTCAACCCCGTTGGGGTTGGTGAACGGTGATGTAACTGCGATTTTCATTCGTACTGTCGCATGTTCTATTTCCAAATGGCATTAGCTTACAACCAAACGTTACCATTTTTCGGAAGCCTTTCGCATAACCCTATTGCTGTGGCCGTGGACGGCCACACTCCGCAGCGTTGAGACGAATTCTACTTCGCGGACTTGAACGGATTTTTTGGTGCGATGGTTTCACCGACTCGACGCACGCAAAAAATTGCCACGCACAAATACACCCAGCCGATCACCAGATGCGACGCGTACACAAAGCCGAGTTGCACCAGGTCCATCACGCCAAGCGTGTAAAAGGAGATCGCGAACAGCATCAAAATTGCGCCTGGCAACAATGCCGCGCCGCAGAACCGCCAGCTTCGTCGCCAGTCCAGCTCGCGATTCAAATAAAATCCCAGCAGACAAACAGGCGCGGCGTAGAGCGTCGCGAGTAGATACCAACTCGCCATCAGTCCCGCTACAACACCCAGCACGATGAGCGCGATGATCGGCGGTCGCCACGCGCCCCAGAGCGGTTCGAGCGCGGTGCGGTTTGTCGCGAACACCCAATCGCGCGGATAATCCACGACCACGTAGCCCAGCAGCGAGTGGATGAAAACATTGGTGCGACCGAACTCGAATTGCACATCGGCGACGGTTCGTTTTTCTCCGGCGTGATCCATGTCCACGGTCAGCGCGAGAAATTTTCCAGCAGCCAACACAGTGGGCGACGCATTAGTCCAAACGAGTTTGCCAGCGCGGATTTCTCCGTTCACCGGCAGGTTTTCGATGGTGGCTGTGATGATCGGATAATAGCTGAGTTGAACGAACCATGCTGTGGCCGCGCCGACCAGCAGCGCGATGATGAGTTGAATGAGCAACAGTCTCCGCCACGGCGCGTGGGCAAACGCCGCGACGCCTTGCGGCGTGACGGGTTGCCAGGCGGTTGAGGGTGGCGCGTCCATGGGTTCAATAAGCTGGACTGACTAACAAATGACGATAGCTCTGAATGCCCGGATAGCCCCACACCCCAACCCACACCCCATACGAAGGGGAGAGGGAGTTCACACAGCGAACTCTGCGGACTTCGTCGGGTGAGTCGAAAGTCGGTCTGAAACAGGGAGTGATCACGTTAGCCACGGCACTTCAAAGTTGCGCACGGGTTTCTGGAAACCTTTCGGCTTCGTCGGCTCTTGCTCCACGCAACGCGCGGCCAGCGCAGGATCGTCGCGCAACAACGCGGCATACGTGGCCTCGCCGATGATGATGCGTCCGCGACCCGACACGCCTTCGAGACGGCTGGCGAGATTCACCTCACGTCCGAACACGGTGTAGTTGAAGATGTGGTCGGCTGAACCCATCAAGCCAGCGGTGACTGAACCCGTGTTGATGCCTGTGCCGAGCGAGAGAATGGCGAGCATCGGCTTGGCGGGAAGTCCGACGGAGATACGGGCTTTGTTTTCAATCTCGCGCTGCATGTTTTCCGTGACACGACGTTGATTCAACTCATAGAGCGCGCGTTGCGAATCAATGGCGGCGCGCACGCAATTCAGCGCGTGTTGCGGTTGAGCGGTCGGCGCGCCCCAGAACGCCATCACGCAATCGCCGATGTATTTGTCGAGCGTGCCGTCGTGTTTCTTGACCGTGTCGGCGACGAGCGCGAGGTAGGTGTTGACGGTGTCGAGCGTTTCGCGGGCGGATTCGTTGATGGCGGCTTCAGCGGCTTCGCCATCGAGTTTGTGAACGCGAACAAACTCTGCGACTTGCTCCTGAGCGGCATCGGTCAACTCGGTGAACCCGCGCACGTCCGCGAAAAACACGGTGAGTTCGCAACGCGCGCCACCGAGCGAGAGATGTTCGCGACCAAGCAATTCCTTGGCGACGTTCGGCGAGACGACTTTGGAGAAGATGGCTTTGACACGGCGTTGTTCGCGTTGCTCGAACACGACCCGATACGTGATGAGCAAGGCGTATTGCACGAACAACGCACCCGCCAAAGGCAGGATCATGGGCAACCAAAGCCGTTGTTGAACATAAACCCCGAGGCAGATCACCGAATAACCCGCAGCGAGGCACAACACTGCAAGCAGACCGGGCACGACACGCATCTTCACACTGAGCAACGCGGTGACGATGCCGACCAAGGCGATCAGCACGATCTGCATCGTGAACGAGGCGGGATGAATGAATCTGCCGGTGAGAACGGAATTGGCCACGTTCCAATGTTTGCTGACGAGCAGGGTGTTTTTGTCCAGTGGTGTTGCGCCAAGATCGGTGAGGTCGTTGCCTTGTGCGCTGGAGCCGATGATGACGAGCTTGCCGCGCCAATCCACCTGCGGCTCGGAAGATTCACCGAGTTTGCGAAGGCGATTTTGCCGGAGCAAACTGTGAACGGGTTCAATCGTCAGGCGGTGATCTTGAGGACGCAACGCCCAGTCCACATAAAAGAAACCATCGCGATCCACTGGGATGACGCGTTCAATGCCGCCTTCGCCGCGCAGAGTGATCCGCCCGTGAGCCAGGTCCACATCAGCGTGGTTGAGATCGAGTTTGAGATGGTGCGCGGCGAGGAGGATTCCCATGTGCCAGACGCGGTCGTTGGTGAAAGCTTTCGCGCGACGCAGGATTCCGTCCGAATCCTTTTCCGTCGAGACGTGACCCACTGCGGCGGCGTTGGTGGCGAAGAAATCAGGCGGCGTGAGATTATCTGTGGCAGCGATGAGGACATTGCCAGCGCGCCGAAGTTCGTTGGTGAAATACTCGTCAGATTCAACCAAGTTTTCATCAACCATCAATGGCGCATGATCCTCTCGGCGCTCGCCAAACAGCACATCAAAGGCGATGACTTCTGCACCTTGCGCGGAGAGTTCATTGACGAGCCGGCCATAGACATGCCTCGGCCAATACAAACCGTAGCGGTAACCGAGTTCGCCGCTTTTCACGGCGTCAATCGTCTCATCATCCACCAGAGCGAAGCCCAGCTTGGTGGAGACTTGCGAGGGGAAATGGAGCGCAGTGCGTGCGCGCCAGTCGTAGGTCATGCGCTCCAGCCGCTCGAAGAAATCCAGGCGGCTGACTGCGGTGATGGAGACAAGCAGAATGACGACAGCCGCGATGAGGGCGGGAGTTTGTTTGAGCGGCTGGAGTTTCACCTTGGCGAACTAAACAAAAAAACCAGAGCAACTCAAGGTCGCTCTGGTTTTTTGAAAACGAATCTCAATCAGGGTTTGTGCTTAGAGACGTGACCGTCGTTGCCACCACCGTTGTCGTGGCCAGGGCCTTTGTCTTTGTCCTTTTTATCTTTTGAATATGACGTTGCTTGAAGCATTTGATTGATTTGGTCAATCGTGCTAGCAGCGAGGGGAGTTTTCTCGCCTGTATTTGTATCCAGTGAGTATCCAGAAACGATAACTTCTGTGGCTACGCCACCAGAAGAACCCGTGAAAGCCGCAACCACTGAACCAGTTAGACAGGATACTTTGCCAGAGGCGGAGATGAGGAAGATCGTGCCGCGGATACCGGCGACGCCGTTCGGGATTTTGACTTCAAAGCGGGAAGCGGCGGTCTGTTTTTTGACGCTGCCGAAAATGGAGCCCTTCTTGAGGTCAAGAAGCGTCTCCGTGACGCGGCTGGACGCTTCGCCCTTGGCACTCATGTTGTCGAACACCAGATAAGAATCATCCAACACTCGGATGACGTCTTGATCGGCAGAAGGAGTGGCGGCTGCGCCCGCACCAGCGGAAGCAGGGGCGGCACTGGACTTGGGCTCTTTGAGCGTCACGGCGGCTGCGCTTGCGTCTTCGTTGACGACGATGTCCACGAAAGAGTTCTTCGCAGTTTGAACGATTGAACCGGGCTTCAGGATCGTGCCGACCTTGAGCGGCTCCCAGATTTTCTTGCCCATCGAG
>JANNAO010000421.1:0-15842 GCA_031384405.1 Verrucomicrobiota bacterium
CTTACGAAACAACTTATAGTCGGCTGCCCCTGTTACCGAATATCACTTCAGGGGCGAACGATGTGACATTTGGATTGTCTCAGGCTGAAATTGCCCCCCTTAATACAACGGGAGCTACGAATGCCTATTCTTCCCCTGTCGCAAACGGAAACAGCAATCTCGTTGCGGTGTTGATGGATGAAGTGAAATTCAAGAATGGAAATGACACGGCGAACATCAATCACGTTTTGAATCCACAACGCACCGCCGTCCTCAGTCCGAAAATCACGAGCGACACTTCTGGTCCGGGCGTTGGACCGGATGGGGAATATCGCGACCCGTGGGGAAAGTCCTACATCATCTCGCTTGATTACAGTTTGAATGATCGTTGCCGTGATGTGGTTTATTCGCGCCAAGCCGTTACAGCACCCGGGGGCGGAACATCTGGAGCTAATGGGTTTAACAATCCGGATGTCGCTACCACAGCCAACGCTTTTGAATTCAACGGCAAATTCCTGATCTGGTCCAAAGGTCCCGATGGTAAGCACGCCAACGGCTCCCCCTACGACAAAGGCGACAACCGCGATAACGTCCTCGGCTGGACTCAATAGGCAGTCTTGTGAAAACTTCCCCCCGACATTCCGCGTTCACGCTCATTGAGATGCTCGTGGTCATCGCCATCATCGGCATACTCGCGGCTGTTTCGCTTCCGACCATCAGCGGTTGGGGTAAAGGCAACGTGATGCTCGCCTCTACGCGGCAGATGTTGGATGACGTGCAACGCGCGAGACAACACGCCATCAGCCAGCGCACCACGGTGTACATGGTCTTCTGCCCGCAAAATTTCTGGAGTGATGCGAACTACGACGCTTGGTTCACGCCGCTGACTCCGGATCAAAAAAACAAGCTCTACAGCCAGTACGAAAAACTCTATGGCAAACAACTCAACTCCTACAATTTTGTCACCCTCCGAAGTATTGGTGAACAGCCCGGCAAAGTTTCTCCACGCTACCTGTCCTCGTGGAAAACATTGCCGGAAGGCGCAACTATCGCCGCGTGGAAATTTGCCCCGCGCGCGACGTTCACTGATTTCACCAATCCGCCCGGCAGTGCCTTGGCTTCCGACGCGTTCAGGGTCTATGGATTTGCCACCACGAACACCATCCCGTTTCCGTCGTCCGATGCAGCACTGACCAAAGGCCCTTACGTCACGCTTCCATACATCGCTTTCAATCATCTCGGGCAGCCTGAATCCGGTGAGGATGAATTTATTCCGCTTGCGAAAGGCAGCGTGAGTTACGCGCGCGATGCGAGCAGGGTCGCAATACAAGGCGCGCCCACGCTCACCGAAAGCCCTGCGAACAACAGCGTCAACGCCTTCACAATCGTGCGGATTGATAAACTGACGGGGCGCGCACGTCTTGAGAAACAGGAGTTCAAATGAAGCTGCTGGTGAAATCAAATCAGGTAGGGCGCGTCACTCCTCTTGGGCGAAGTGCGTCCGTCCTCGGACGCAGCAACGTTCGAGCAACGGGAGATGTGACTTATTTGGACGCGGTAGACAGTGCCACATCGCTGCGCCCGGGGACGGGCGCACTCCGGGGTTTCCAAACGCGTAATAACGCTGCCTTCACCATGGTTGAGATTGCGCTCTCGCTGGCCATCATCGGGTTTGCGCTTGTCGCCATCATCGGTGTGTTGCCAGCGGGATTGAACGTCCAGCGGAACAACCGCGAAGAGACGATCATCAATCAGGAGTCTGGTTACTTCATGGATGCGTTGAGGAGCGGCGCGCGTGGACTGGATGAACTCACGAACCGCATCATAAACATCACGAATCATTGGACGGTGTGGGACACGACTGTTTCGAACTGGTCTGTGGTGAACGCCAATCACGATTGGTACACGAATACAAAATCGCGTGTCACGTCGGCGCCGCTGGTTGTCGATGATGCTTTCACGTTGGTTGATGGCTATCGCGTCATATCGCTTTTGAGTCGCCCGAAGTTTGAACAAGTTGGCGCGGGACGCATTCGCAGCAATCATGTCGTTGCGTTTGTTCGCGCCATCGCGGGAGCAGCCACGGAGAAGATGCCGCAAGCCACGCCGAGCGTACTCGATCTCGGATTCAGCTATCGGATGCTGGTGGAGATTCACGATGTGCCGTTGGTTGACCGGGCACCGGGACAGGCTCAATCCCTTTCAACGAATCTTCACGAAGTCCGGCTCAGATTCAGTTGGCCGTTGCTGCCGGGCGGCAGATTGGGCACGGGGCGACAGACATTCCGTTCGATGGCAGGCGGACAACACCAAACTTTTCCAGAGCCGATGCGTTATCCCCCCGAACCGGCATCAGGGCATCCCATTTTCTTCTTCAACCCGTCGGTCTATTGATTTTCCAAGTGAACTTGAACCTCACATCCAGCGAGAGTTGCCAGGCTGACCCAATCGTGGTGGAGCGCCGGTCTTTGACCGGCTTATTGGCATCATCCTGTCTGAAGCCGGTCACAGACCGCCGCTCCGCGTTCTCCGTGATCGAGATCGTTGTCGTCGTGGGATTGATGTCCTTCATCATTCTTGGGCTGATGCAAATGTTCAATCAGACCCAGCGCGCCTACAAGCTCGGCACTACGCAGGTGGATGTGCTGGAAGGCGGACGCGCCGTGATGGATCAGTTGCAACGCGAGTTGGTGCAGATGAAACCCGCCAACGTCAGCAACACGGTCAACTTCTATGCACACATCGCATTTGCTGGCGGCTACAAACCGCTGCTTCAGCAACTGCCTGGCATTCCGAATCCGCCCGGCAGCCCGTTGCCCAGCCGCACCAACGTCATTCAAGAATTTTTCTTTCTCTCCGAGGAGAACCGGACTTGGACGGGCACGGGCTACTTTGTTTCCGCCCCAGCGGAAGGCGTCGGTTCATTGTATCGCTGCGAATATAAATTGAACTTCGGCGACAATCCCCGATTCCTCTTCAGTAGATTCAACAGCGACGTTGCGGGCTTTTACACCACAGGGTTGATCAAGACCAACATGACACGGCTGCTTGATGGTGTGGTGCATTTGCGAGTGCGTGCCTACAGTACTAATGGATTTTGGGTGACGGATCATTTCGCAAGAACTACCAATAGCTTTTCGGGAGAATTTGTAACCAATGGTTTCGTTCGGGCACCCTACAGTACGCCCTATTCTCCAGCGCAATCATCGGAAGTTGAAAACTACAGTTTCGTAAGCAACGTCGTCCCCGCCTCCGTGGATTTGGAACTCGGCATCCTCGAAGACTCGGCCATCGCCAAGATCAAAGCCATTTACAATCCGGCGGACGCCACTGCACAGGCGACCTCCCGGCGCAATTACCTCACCAATCAAGCGGCGCGCACGCACCTATTCCGCGCGCGTGTGCCCATCCGCAACGTTGACCCCACGGCCTATCAATGAGGATTCATTTGAAAACATCCAACTCTCAACATTCAACATTCAACACCCAAGGAGAAGTAGCCGCTCGTCCCCATGGATGTTCAGCGTCGAATGTTCAATGTTCAATGTTCCCCTCCCGCCGCTCCGGCGTCGCCCTCGTCATCACCGTCGTGATGATCTCCATCATCACGTTTCTGGCGGTGGCGTTTCTCACGCTGACGGGCCGCGAACGCGGTTCTGTCAGGACGGCGACCGATTCCACCATGGCGCGCAATGCCGCCGACGTTGCCAATGAACGCGCCAAAGCGGAGATCATCGGGGCAATCCTCGCCACCACCAACATCGCGAGCATTGACCTGTTGGTTTCCACCAACTTCGTGAACTGGAATGGATTTGATCCCGCAGCGGTAGTTTTTAACCAGTTGACGAATGTTAATTATGATTACCTCGATTCAGGAACGCCTGGACTGCCTGGTGCCGCGCTCAATCTCGGTCAATCCCGTCGAAACCTGACGAACCTCTTCTTTAATCCCCGTCCTCCGGTCTATATCACCAACCGTCTCACGGGAGGATTCGAGTTCCGTTACTACATTGATTTGAATCGAAATGGACGATTTGAGAACACAGGGCTTTGGCCGGTCACAAATCTGACCGGAACGTTCTACGGGACTGACGGCACGACCAACCCCGTGTTCACTCCGACAATCGCCCCGTTCATCCTCTCGAACTACATTACCGGCGACCCTCAATGGATCGGCGGGTTGGATCGCTCGGACAAGACGCACTCAGCGGACAATCAATTCCTCTACCGCTACGCCTACATCGTCGTGCCGGAAGGGAAGACGATGGACATAAATTATATTCACAACTCAGCCCTTGCCACGAATCGGCAGCGTATGGACGCGTTTGGCCGACACTATTTCCGTAATCAAGGCGTTGGTACTTGGGAGATAAACATGGCCGCTTTTCTCCGAGACTTGAACACGAACCAGTGGGATGGATACGCCTACGACCCTGTGAGCGGAGTTCCCACGACGGGGGTTTCATTTGCAGATGCGCTTGGGTTTTATCGCTATCAACTCAATGGTCCCGCTGTTGGCAATGTGTTTAACATGGCATACACGCCCGAAGCGTTTGGGATCACCTACCAAGGCACTCCTGGAATTGCTCTTTTCCGAAGGGATCAGATGGACGGTTACACTGACGGACCCCTTCAGACAGCAATCAACTACGCCCCAGAACCCCCGCCCGGCACCAATCCGGACGACACTCGAAATCCGTGGCCCGGAGCAATTCGTCGGCATCACTTCTTCACCACACAGGAATTTTTCGATCCTACAAAAGCCAATCGCAGTGTCGGAGGCTTGCAATTCACAGACCGTCTCTACGCCGCCTCAGGCATTACAAATGTTTCCACCTACGATCAAACCACGTTCTATCGGATGCTCGCGCAACTCGGCACGGACTCGGCATCAGCAGATGATGACAAGCTGAACCTCAACTACGTCAACATCGGCGGGTTGAAGGTGACAAACTTTGTTTCGTGGACGGATGCGGACATTGGTCCGGGAAATCCCGCGCGTGGCATTCCGCAATTTGGTGTTCCCGGTTCGGTGCTGTTCTTCACGAACGCTGTTGATCGGTTGTTGAAACTATATTCCGAGCGGTGGAAGGATGAGGATTACAACAGCTATACGAATACCTTTGGCAACGATTTCATGTTAGCGATGACTAATCTGCCAGTTAGGATTAATAATCGCTTTGCTTACGCGCCAAGCGTGCATCGCATTCTACAACTTGCTGCGAACATCTATGACTCGACCACTAATCGCCTGTACGATTCAGTGACCAATTCAGCATTGCCGACTGTGTTCCGACCACTATTTAGAGTGGATAATGCGAACTCCAATATCTTCATCAGCGGTTTTGTGGAGGTGACTAATAATGTGAGCAGCGTATTGAATGCACGACTAGTGGACCCGATGACTGCTGCGGTTGTTTTGCAAGACGACATTTTGTTTGGGGTACCATTGGTGATAGGTGCAAAGAAAGGCATCCCTAATTTCAATGAGTTTTCAATGCAGAGCGTTTTTGACATCACTAGAAAACTCCAGGTCACTAGAACAGACCTGACGGACGCAGGCCGCCCCAACGCCACGAACATGATGTATGTGATCGGGGTTTCTAACGCGTTCGGGGTGGAGTTGTGGAATTCGTATTCTCAAACAAACAATCGCGTCATGGATGTCTATGTCACCAACTACATGACTGCGTCTCTGACGAATAGCGACCGAGGCACGTCACAAATCTGGATCACAAACAATATCTCAGGTCGGCAAATCACGATCAATCCTTGGCCAGGCTATAAAGAAACCGCAGCACCTAACAAACAACCAGGCATCATTGTCCCCCTTGGTTCCAATGTGACTATTATCCCACTTCAAGCGTATGATCTGGCTGCAAAACAATTTCGATCCCTTAATTCACTTCCAGGTGGATTCATCGGATATCCTTCGACGGGAAACCCACGGTTTCCAAATCCGCAGTGGGGAATGTGGGTGACAAATAGGCTTCAAGTCGCACTTGTAGATAGGGCGACCCAGCGAATCATTGATTATGTTGTTTTGCGAGGGCTGGATTGCGTGCGCGACTTGAGTGAAGACATCCGCGACCCAGGCCCGTCGGAACGTCCTCCGACCGCCACTGATGTTATTCCCCGTATGTGGCTCACCAACTTTGTGAATGGCCAACCTGGCGGATTGCCGGAAGGTGTGTTCAATCAACTCCGGATATCATCTGGGTATCCGCCAGTTAGTCAAACAGTCTGGGATAACTACGGGGGGATTAAGGGCGTTTCGAAAGATTACGCCATCGCTTATTTTAGCAAGTTTAACAGAGAGCCGGGGTCTGGTGATACGGGCGGAATCAAGCTCACCAATAGGACAGTTCAAGTTCCTTTTTCACCTACCAAGCGAATGGCTCGGAAATATTCTTGGCAGGCCAATGATCCGCTCGTCCATTTCATAAGCGACGATTTGAAGGTCCTAGATGCAGCTGTTAATGGAAAGAAAGTTGATTTCGTCGAAATTCCAAATGATAAGGGTCTTGTTGATGAGAACTTTGGTTTTCTCGGTGCCGTGAATTGGCGCTATGAACCTTGGGGGAATGCATTCCACCGACGAGGTAACGGCTATCCGAACGACTATAATCAAGCGATCAAAGACCCAAGTGTTGCCTCTGCTGACTCGTGGAATTTCATGACGAACAAGTTTGCAGGCATTGGCTGGCTGGGTCGAGTGCATCGGGGAACTCCGTGGCAGACCATTTATCTCAAATCCACAGAGGTGGACATACCCACATGGACAAACTGGGCAAGTTCAGCAGTTATTGTTTCCTCAAACTTGGTGAGCTTCGATTCCGTGCGAACGCAACCTTCGTCAGATCGGCTTTTGTTTGATGTCTTCACGACTGCACTCAACGAAAATTCAACGCGCGGACAACTGCCAATCAACGTAGGCTCGTCAACCAACCCTTATCCGAACCTTCCAAATTTGAATGGGCTTGCAGCGTGGTCTGCCGCTTTCAGCGGTATGGTTGCTTTGACTCCAACAAATATGAGCAGGCCACTCTTTACGCCCGTGGTTATCCAGCCAGCAGGCGTTTATGATCCGATAAACACAAATACATGGTCGCCACTGGTAAAAATTGTGAACGGTATCAACAACACTCGCGCCAACACTAATCTATTCAGGAACAATTCATTTCAAACCCTTGGCGACATTATGTCCGTGCCTGAGATGACTGATCGCTCACCGTTTCTCGATCCGGCGACTTTCAAGAACGGCATCAACGACGCCGCCTACGAGTGGTTGCCGCAGCAGGTCATGTCATTGCTCCAGGTCGGCAAGCCGCGCTTTGCCATCTATGCTTACGGACAGGCGTTGTTGCCCGCGCCCAACTCCATCGTCACGGCGGGCGGGGCGTTCTTCGGGCTTTGCACCAATTACGCCATCACGTCGGAAGTCGCCACGCGCACCGTGGTGGAAATCGAGGGTGGAGCAACAGCACCGCGTGTGGTGGTGAAGAGTTACAACATCCTCGGCCCGGATTGATATGAACCGGATCGCCACAATTTTATCGCCGCAAAATGAACTCCTGAGCCGTAGCAGCCGACGTGAGTCGGCTCTAACTTCCTTGGATTCCAAGTGGAGCGGACTCACGTCCGCTGCTACAAAGTTCATGGGCAGACAGGTGACTGGCTTTTCCTTTGCGTCTCTTGTGCTTTTTTGTGTCCCATATTCGGGTTTAACCGGATCACTTCCAGTGTCGCAAGTTGCGGCGGACTGTGGTTCAATGAAATGATTTTATGAGTCGTCGTGCTTTAACTTTCTTTGCTCTCAGCCTGCTAATCTTGGCAGGGCTGTTCCTTTTACTGCGTTCAGGCAATCGCTCGGCAGTCGCGACGAATCAAACGTCGCCCGCTGCCGCCAAAAATGGCGCGGTCACTTCTGCCGACGAACCCGCGACGACGACCGTGTCCGAATCCACCGCACCGGTTTTGTCCGCCAGCGGATCGTCGGCCACGGCTGCTGCCAAACGCGATTGGTTGTCCTATCGCCTCACGAATACCAAGAAGACTTCCAGCCAACTTCTGCGTGATGACGGCGCGATTCTTCTCGAAAACGCCTTGATCGAAACCGGCAAGCCGCTCGGTTTCACCATCCCGGAAAAACTTCGCGCCGTGGGCGATCCCGGCAGTTACATCGTTCAATCGCGCGGCCCGGTGGACGCGGCGTTCCGTGCGGCCTTGGCTGAAGCGGGTGCTGAGATTGTCTCCTACATCCCCAACAACGCTTTCCTCGTACGTGCCGATGCGGACGCTGCAAAACGTCTTTCCTCGAATCCTGAGACGCTGTCCGTGCTGGCGTATGAGCCGGTGTATAAATTCAAAGATGAATTGCTCAAGCTCGCGTTTGAAGAGAAGCCGCTGGCGCGCGGCACCAAGTTGAACCTGCTCGTGTTCACGGATGCGTATGCGGAAGTCGTCGGCAAGTTGAGCGCGATGGGTTGGAACACGCTCGCGGAGGATTCATCGCCGTTCGGCAAAGTCATCACCGTGGATCCAGGCGCGGACTGGACAACTCCAGCGTTGTGGTCTGGCGTGCAACTGCTCGAAGCCGCGACGCCTCGTATTGCAGTGAACGATCTCACCCGCGTGCGTCTCGGCGTGGCGACGGATTCGGTGGCGACGAATAATTATTTCGGACTCACCGGCATCGGTGTTCTGGTGGGCTTGAACGACACGGGCGTGGATCAAACCCATCCCGATCTCATCGGGCGCGTCTTCGCCAGCACTGCGGGAGGACTGATTGATTTCAACGGACACGGTACGCATGTGGGCGGAATCATCGCGGGCAGCGGCGCGGTTTCCACCAACATCACAAAGGCACGCGGCTCGATCAATAGCGCGACGAACGGACAGTTCCGGGGCATGGCTCCGGCGGCGAAGTTGTATGTGCAGACCATCGGCAGCGGGCTGGGTTCAACTCCGGATCGGACGTTGCAGGAAACAGCGGCATCCACCAACGCGCTGATCTCAAACAACAGTTGGACCTATCTCGGTAGCAGCACCTACAGCCTCGCAGCGGCGAGTTATGATGCGGCGGTGCGTGATTCGTTGTCGGGACGGACGGGGTCGCAACCGATCCTTTATGTGTTCGCGGCCGGCAACAGCGGCGGTGGAAGTGACGAAGGTTTGAGCGGCAGTCCCGGAAGTTTGACTGCGCCCGCCACGGCAAAAAACGTCGTCACCGTCGGCGCCATCGAACTCGCGCGCGACATCACAAACATCGTCACTAAGATCATTGGCAACAGCCCCAACCAAATCACCAACACCAGTACGCCGTGGAAAGCCATGACGAGTTCGGGCAATCAAGTCGCGGGATTCTCAGCGCGCGGCAACGTGGGCATCGGCACTGAAGGCGACTTCGGTCGGTTCAAGCCAGACGTGGTCGCACCGGGAACATTTGTCATTTCCACCCGCACCCAATCTCCGTGGGACGAGATCGCTTACTACAACCCCACGAATCATCACTACACCGTATTCCGCAATCAGGTGGTGAACTCCAACTCGTTCCGCAACTACTCGATTTTCCTGCCGGACAATGCCGTGGGTTTCACCGTCACGCTTTTCGCGAACAACGATTCACCCGACCCGTTCCCCGGATTGCCGGTTGGTGTGCGACGCGATGATTATCCGAATCCGTTCGGCACGGCAGAAGCCGTGGGCATCAACTTCGTCGGTGTGCCGCCGACACTCGCCGCAGGGCCGGGCGCGTCCGTGGGGCAGAATTGGTTTTACACGGTGCAGAACACGAACCGCGTGGACATCAGCTACAACGTCTTCACCGACGTCATCACGACGAATGATCTCGGTGACTACTACACGGTCTTGAGTAACCTGAACAATTCGCTCACGGGCACGAACCAGTCGCCGCAGCATTATTATCGTTATGAATCCGGCACGAGCATGTCCGCCGCTGGAGTCTCCGGCACGCTGGCGTTGGTGCAGCAATTTTTCGAGCAAGGCGGTTTGGGTGTGGGCATCACAAACAGCCCGGCGATGATGAAGGCGTTGCTCATCAATGGCGCGCGTTCCGTCGGCAACCTCTACGATTTCCAGGTGCAGAGTTCCATCAACTATCAGGGCTGGGGTTTGCCCAAGTTGAACAACATGCTGCCGTCGGGAATCACCAATGCGTTCAAGACTACGCCCGCAGATAAAAGCTCCGTGAAGTTGTTCGATCAATCACCCACCAACGCGCTTGCCACGGGTTACAGCCAGACGCGGTTCATCACGCTGGATGAAGCAGGTCAGTCGTTGCCGTTGCGCGTCACACTGGCGTGGACGGATCCTCCGGGCAATCCCGCTGCGGGCGTCAAGCTCGTGAACGATCTCGACCTCGTGATCACGAATCGCGACACACTCGAAGTCTATCTTGGCAATGACATTCCCGGCGCGAGCACGTTCACCTTTCCGTGGGACACGAATTCGCCGCCGAACTCAGACTCCGTCAACAACGTCGAGAACATCTACATCCCGCCCGCACTCGGCACGAATTATTCCATCACGGTCATCGGTCGCCGCGTGAACGTGAACGCCGTCACCGCGCACATCAACGACATCGTGCAGGATTATGCGCTCGTCATCTCCTCCGGCAACGGCGAGGCGACCAATGCGATCACCGTCTCAAGCACTCCATCCGTGCAACCCATTGTTGGGATGAATCAAGCCATCATCATCTCGGTGACGAATGATTTCACCACAGCCACGTTTGCGAGCGGTTCACTTGAGGGGCAACACGTCGGGGCGAACACGCCGATGCTTGTCAGCACCAACGGCAGCACAAACCAATGGCGCTTCTACACGATGACGAACACGACCACGTTCACCAACGCCACGTTCCTCGTCTCGCAACAGACTGATCTCAGCACGCCGCGCATCGGCGTGTTCGCGTCCGGCACGGATGAATCCACGCGTCGCTATGCGGACATTGACATGTATGTCTCGACGAATGCCGCGCTGACCACGTTTGACCCGGCAGTGATCGGGAACTCCTTCAAGTCGCAGACGCGAAACGATCTCAGCGGCGATGAGTTCGTTATCTTCTCCAATTCGCCTCCAGGACTGAACCAGGTCTATTACATCGGCGTGAAGTCTGAAGATCAGATGGCGGCGGAGTTTGAGTTCTGGGGAATCTTCAGCCTATTGCCGCTCGGAGAGGAAGACGCGAATGGTTTCGTGCAGGCGTATCCGATGCGTGGTTATGGGATACCCGATGGCAGTCCGAGCAAACCCGGCGGGACACGCTGGATTTCCATCACGCGACCTTCACTCAGCGGCATCTCCGAGTCTGTGCTTCGCGTGTTCGTGACGAACAACGTCGCGCATGAAAACTTTGGCGACATCATCGGCACGATGGATCACAACTCGCAGCTCTCGGTGTTGAACAACCATCGCGGCATAGACAGCCCCGTCGCGCCCGGCCCTTACAACTTCCTGTACGGCGAGCCGGAGGAAGGTCCGTTTGTGGATGTGAACAACATCCCTCATCCCGTGATCTCGCCAGACGGCCCTGGAACATTCGAGGAGTTCACCGGCCAAGCACCGGGCGGCACCTGGTATTTCACGTTCAGCGACGACGCGCTTTCACAGACAGGCCGCGTCAACGAAATCAAACTCAAGATCGAACGTCAGTGCGAAGACCCGGTGGGTTGCGCGCCCACGACGAATGTGATCGCAGCGAACGGTTGGAGATATTTCTCCAAGAATATCCCGGTGGAGGCGACGAACCTGACGGTTTGCCTCAACATCATTTCCGCCAGCCCGCAGCCGCTGCAACTCTACATCCGCAAAGACCGTCGCCCGACGCAGACGGCGTATGATTACACAATGACGATCACTGGCAGCGGCTGTCTGACGATAGACAAGGCCGATCTGCCACCGCTCACTGCGGGGAGATATTTCATCGGCGTGTTTAACGGCAATCCAACGAGCCAGACGTTTGTGTATCAGGCCACGGTGCTGCTGGGCGAACCGCCGGTGGCACTGCCGTTCAATTCGCTGGGTGGACAAAAAATACTGGATGATGCGGTGACAAATTTCACCACGTTCATCACGAATGATCTGAAGATCGCGCAACTGGATGTCGGCCTGCGCATAGATCATCCGCGCGTGTCCGATCTGGCGGTGACGCTTATCAGCCCGCGTGGGACTCGCGTGTTGCTGGTGGAAAATCGCGGCGGACTGGACCCGAACGGATTTGGAAGTTCGGTGACGGTGACGAATTTTATTCCGGTGGACGCGAACGGTGGTCCGACAGGACAGACCAACTTCATTGATACGGGATCAACCGCAGGCTCAGTGACGATTGACTACGAGTTCTTCACAAGGCCGGATCAAATGACAGTTTATTACCAAGGCGTGTTGCTCTACGACACACTGATGACGAATGGGGCGGCGCGGCTGACTCTGAATTATGGCCCCGGTGCTTCCACACTCATTGAAATCCGTATGAATGAGTTCGGTAACACAAATGCGACAACCGCGTGGAACTACACCGTCAGTTCCTACAACACGGCGAACAGCTATCTGATCTTCACAGAGAACACGAACAAGACGATCACGCCGGTGAAGTTCGCGCTACCACCGCTCGGCGGGACGTTTGGCGCAGCTGTTCCAATCAGCGAGTTTGAGCTTCCAACTATTGCGCAAGATTATGTGAACCCTGCCACGCCCGATGGCTGGACTGTCTTGCCGACGAACAGAGTCACCGTCATCACCAACTCGGCGAACATCGGCACGAACTCACTCGCGTTGCGATCAGGAATGATTCAACGCACTCTGACGACTGTGCCGGGTCGGACGTATCGGCTCGCTTATGCATATCGGAAGGCTGCAAGTTTGGACGGCATCGTGGGTTGGTGGCCGGGAGATTCAAACACATTGGACGTTGTAAATGGTAACAATGCTGTTCTGGGCGGAGCGATTTATGGTGGGGGAAAAGTTCAACAGGGCTACAGCCTTGATGGTGTTGATGACCGGATTGTTGCTGCCGCAACTCCTCAACTGGACTTTGGTCCCGGAGAAGACTACTCGGTTGAAGGATGGATTCGGGCATTTCCTGCCGCGAGTTCTTTTGGGGTGATGACGATTCTGGATAAGCGTTCTGCACCCACCAGTAGTGAAGGACTTGGTTTTTCGTTAAACCTTCAGAATGGAACGCTGGCAATGCAGATGTGTGACGGACTCGTTCCGAACACCACTTGGAATTACTATGTATCTCCAGGTCCAAATCTTCAAGATGGCCAGCTACATCATGTAGCTGCATCTGTTCAACGTAATTCAACTACTGGCGGAAGACTTTATGTTGATGGTGTGTTGGTTTTGACGTTTGATCCCACTCTGGAGCCCGGAAGTCTGGTGACGACTGCACCTTTGCGGATCGGTAACCATGATACCGTAGGTCTGAATTGTTTTTTCAACGGAGTAATTGATGAGATCACAATCTTTGAGCGGGCTATTTCTTCTGCGGAGGTGAATGACATAGTTGCTGCCGGTGCCGCTGGCAAGTGCGGCATGGTCACGCCGCCAGCTACCGTCTGTTCTCCGCCGCTCGGCGCGCAGTTGTTTGTCGCGGGTATCGCCACCAACACTTTCCTTGGCACGACCAATTGGCAGCCGGGCGGATTGATCTTCACCGCCACGAGTACGAACACCATCGTCAATCTCGCCCCGCTGAACACCAACTCGCCGTCCGGTGTCTGGGTGGATTCATTCGTGTTGTATGAAAGTGCTGGCCCGCGCTACGTCTTGCCGGAGGAATCGCTGGATGTCTTGACGGGCGAAAACGCTTACGGCAACTGGAAACTGGAAGTTTGGGATAGTCGCGCGGGAGCACTGCTCACCACGACCGCGCTTGTGGATTGGCAAATGCAATTCGTGTTCCAGACCAACACGCCGTTGCCCGGTGTTTTGCCGCCAGGAGTGCCGCAGACCAATAGCGTGCCGCCGGGTGGCATCGTCTATTACGTTGTGGATGTGCCTGCGTGGGCACAGTACGCCACCAACCGGCTTCTGTTTGCGAGCAATCCGCTGAATGTGTTGTTCAATCAAAACACACCGCCCGCCATCGGGGCAGCCAACGCGGGAGACTTGTTGATCATTGGACCTGCTCCCACGGGCAGCTATACGTTGAGCACGGTTGGGGTTCCGCCGTTGTTGCCCGGCCAGCGATATTATCTGGGTGTGCATAATCCTGGCGCGACAACAGTCACGTTCGCGTTGCAGGTAGACTATGACATCACTGCGCTTACCAACGGCGTTCCAATCAACAGCACTCTGGGGACGGGTTCGTTGCCGCGCTATTTCTATTACGACATCAGCACCAACGCCACAGCAGCATCCTTCCGGCTTTTCGGCTTGAACGGCAATGTGGACATGGTCGCCCGGCGCGACGCACCGCTGCCCACGCTGTCGAGTTTTGACTACGGCAGTTTCAATGCAGGACTCAACAACGAAGACATCGTCCTGCTCACCAATTCCGTGCCCGTGCCGCTGACTTCGGGACGTTGGTATCTCGGCGTGTTCAACCGCGACATCGCGCCCGTGACCTACAATATCGTAGCGACTGAGTTCACTAATGCGTTTCCGAATATCGTCACGCTCACGAACGCCATTCCCTACGCGAAAACCAATTCCGGCGCGGGCAACGGCCTGGATTATTATCGCTTTGTCGTGTCATCCAACTCTGTGCGCGCGCAGTTTGAGATCAACATGCCGAGTGACGACGTCACGCTTGTGGCGCGCAAGGGGTTGCCATTGCCAGATCTCGGCATTTTTGACTACATCAGTGCCAACGTCTTCACCAACGACGAACTCATCGTGATTATGACAAACAGTGCGCCCGTCGTGCTGTCCGCAGGCGATTGGTTTTTGACCGCTGTGAATCTCGTCGGCACGCCGGTGACTTATTCCATCAAAGCCACCGAGTTTGACGCCTTGGAAGTGAGGCCGTTGAGGATCACTGGATTCAGTTACTCACTGACGAATTTCTGTATCACTTGGGATTCTATTCCCGGAGTCAGCTATTTCGTGCAAGGTAAACCGGATCTGAACCTCACAAATTGGACAGCCGTCTCGCCTCCGATCATTGCAACGGCAAACTCCACCACGTTCTGCGTGCCGCTGCCGTCGCCATCACGATTCTTCCGCGTAGGTGAAGGGTTGGTGTTGAGCACGTTTGTGCCGCCACCACGATTACGAAATATCACTGTGACCACGAATGGAACGAGGCTGACTTGGAATGGGCCGGTTACATCCACATACAACGTGCAATGGACGCCGACTTTGTTCCCGCCAACATGGAACACATTCACGAACACGATTACTTCTGCCACAGGATTGTTCCAGTTTCTTGACGATGGAACTCAGACGGGTGGGTTTGGTGTCTCACGTTATTACCGGCTGATCTTGTTGCCGTGAAACACATACTCGTTGTCGCGCTCAATCCATCCATTGACGCTGAGTGGCGCGTGGCGGACGTGCTGTGGGAGGAGAAGAACAATGTGTTGGCGGAGAACCGTTGGGCTGGTGGCAAAGGCATCAACGTCGCGCGTTGGCTGAATCATCTTGGCAGCAAAGCAAAGTTGATCCTGCCGCTAGGCGGACTCACGGGCAAAGAACTCGCAGGCCATCTTCGCGCAGAAAAACTTCCCGCACAGATCATCCCATTGCTTCAATCCACCCGCGTCAACGTGATTGTCACCACGCAACGCGGAAGACAGATGCGGTTCAATCCACTGGGGCCAGAATTGTCTGTGGATGAGCGGGGCGAAATCCAAAAACACATTGAGCATTATTTGGAACAGTCGCTGGAAGGTAGG
>JANNAO010000429.1:0-4688 GCA_031384405.1 Verrucomicrobiota bacterium
ATGCGCTGTCCCACTAAGGATGGCTTGCGCGGCATAGACGCCGTTCGTCGGGAGAATCATCCCAGTGGTGTCGAGGTTGGCGGTAGGAAATCCGAGTTTGTGACCAAGTTGATCGCCGTGGATTATTTTTCCGGCAACGGAATAAGCGCGGCCAAGCATCTGGCTGGCGGCGTCAAAATCATCCGCACGGATGGCTTCGCGGATGCGAGTGCTGCTGACGGTTTGTCCGTCGAGGGCAACGGCGGCGAGGCCGTGAACTTTGAATCCGAGTTCCGTGCCAAGTGTTTTCAGCAGAGCGACGTTGCCGCTGCGTTTATGGCCGAAGACGAAATCCGCGCCGACACAGATGCTTTGGATGCTGCCGAGATCGCGCGCGAGGCTGCGGATGAATTGCTCACCGGTCTGCTGGCTGAAGTCTTTGTCGAAGCGGATCACGAGCAGTGCGTCTGCGCCGAGGGATTCGATGGCGCGAACTTTTTGCGCCTGCGAATAGATGAGAGGTGGCACGCGATCTGGCGCGACGATGGCGTTGGGATGCTGGTCAAACGTGACGACGATGGCGAGGGCGTTGTGTTGTCGCGCGTCGGCGATGGTCTGGCGGATGATCTGTTGGTGACCGAGATGGACGCCGTCGAACACGCCGATGGCGAGGCAGGATTTGCGACCGCAAGTGTCGAGTTGACTGGCTTGTTGGATGAGGTTCATGCCACCGCCAGCTTGAGATATGGGATGACGCGCTTCTCCAGTTCTGCGCTAGAAAGATTCATTACAGCATCAAGCGTCACTGCATCGGCGACATCGAACTTGCCGGAGACAGCGCGTCGGAGCGTGGTGAGGTGCGCGCCGCAGCCGAGTTTGTTTCCAAGATCGTGCGCGACGCTGCGGATGTATGTGCCCTTGGTGCAGGCGAGTTTGAATTTAGCCAGCGGCTCGGTGTAGTCCGTGAATCGGAAATTGTAGATGTGGATGAGGCGCGGCTCGCGTACCACTTCGATGCCTTGGCGCGCGAGTTTGTAGAGCGGCACGCCGTTCTTTTTGATGGCGGAAACCATCGGGGGAACTTGCATCTGATCGCCGATGAATGTGGCGGCGTCTTCGTTTAACTGATCGAGAGTCATCAGCGGCACGGGCAACGAGCCGGTGATTTCGCCGTCGGAATCGTAGCTGTCGGTGGCTTCGCCGAACTTCATCGTGCCTTCGTACACTTTGTCGTCACCCATCAAACGTTCGGAGAGTTTCGTGCCGCGACCGAGCACGATGATGAGAAGTCCGGTGGCATTGGGATCGAGCGTGCCGCAATGCCCGACTTTCTTGATGCCGAACCTGCGACGGATGGCGTCCACGACATCGTGTGAGGTGGGGCCGGAAGGTTTATCAATCAGGATTGCGCCGTCGAGCGCGGTAAAATCTTGCATCGTTGGAATGTGAAATGGTTGATGGGAAACAAATCTCCCTGCCTCAAGGCGCGAGGAGTAGAAGTGTTTTGACGAGCGCGTTCAAGAAAAACACGCGAGCGAGCGTATTCGTTGCGGGGTGCGCAAACTTACTTCGCAGTCTTGGCCGAGCGGACGCTCCAGTCGTAGTAGAGATACTGACGTGTGGCGGGTGATGGGCCGCTGTGAACGGGGAGAGCGGGGACGTAGCTCTGGTAGGTTGCGCCGCCGATGCCGAGGCTGTTGAGAAGTTGTTGATCGCAATCGGTCATGGCCCAACTTTCAGAGCGATTGCGAATGGCGAGCGACTTTTGAGAGACCTCGTATTTACGATTGGGATCACGATCCGTGAGCGAGGCGTCAATGTCTGGGCGTCCGAAGGGATAAATCACACGGTCATTGCCAATGGGCGGATCATTGGTGACGGATCTCAGCGAGAAGTAACTCACTGGCACGCTCAGGGGCGGTGCCGGAGCAATCCTTGGCAGCACACGATATTGGGCAGGACAGATCGCAACGATGGCCGTGCGAATGAGGAGCGGAGCCGGAGCCGGATACGAAAGATAGCTGGCGATGTACGCGGCGAGCGAGCCGTCGTACCCTTTCGGGTCCATCGGCGTGGATGCCCCGATTCTGTAGGTGAAAAACATGCCCGTCCAACAGGGTCCTGGAAGGAAATCGTTGTTGTCCATCGTGTACAATTCGATGGCCACGCCGATCTGTTTGAGGTTGCTGGTGCAGTTGATCTGGTAAGCCTTGGCTTTGGCTTTGGCCAGCGCGGGCAGCAGCATCGCCGCGAGGATCGCGATGATGGCGATGACGACGAGCAGTTCGATGAGGGTGAAGCCCGGTCGTTTACTTTTTGATTTGTTCCGGTTGGCTGCGTTCATGTTTTGGTTTGAGATAAATTATTGTCGCGCGCGATAGAATCCAGCGGCGGTATTCGTGGCGGCGTCATCGGTGAACGCCGATGTGCCGTTGGTGTTCATCAGATTGGTGATCTGTTGCCAGAGAGCGAGGTTCGTGGAGTAATCCACGGAGTAGGTGTAGCCGGGTTCGCCGGTGACGACGAGCGACATGCGACCATCCAGTAACGGCGTGATGGATTGAATCCACATCGGCGCGAGCGGCAGGACAGTGAGTGCGGCGTTGGAACTGACGGGCGAGCCGGCGATGTTGGTGACGAGCACGGAATAATTTCCCGCGTCGGCGAACTGTGCGTTGCTGCGGATGTAGGTGTTCAATGTCGCGCCGGAGATGGGTGAGCCGTTGAATAACCATTGATAACCGGGCGACGGCGTGCCCGTGGCGACGACGCTGAACGTGACGTTTGAGCCGAGCTTCACGGTTTGAGATTGCGGTTGAGTGCTGATGGAGGGCGGAAGGTTCGTGATAGGCAGCGACGTGATTTGAACCGCTCCTGTCGCGCTGCCGCCGCTGGCGTCGCTGATGGTGTAATTGAACCGATCGCTGACGCTCACGGAATTGGAGTAGAAGATCGTGGTGGCGTTCGTTGTGAGCGTGATGCCGTTGGTGGTCGTGAGCGTGATGCTGCTGACGGAGAGCGTGTCGGTGTCCGCATCGGTGTCGTTGGCGAGGAGGCTCGCGATGGGGATTTCCAAAACGTAAGTTGGCGCGTTGGTGGCGTTATCGGTGTTGGCAACAGGCGCGCGGTTCACGCGGATCGTGCCGTCGGTGGTGAGGCGACCGAGATGCCAGTTTAATCCGGCGGAGAGTGGTGTCGGGAGAATCGTGGTGGCGAACGCGCCGGAGTAGGAACTCGCAGAGAAGTTGGTGAACACTTCGCCGCCGAGCAGTGCCGCACCCGCGTTGGAAACAACGAGTGTTCCGCCGTAATTCAACGTGCCAGTGGAGAGCGCGAGTTGATCGAACACTGGCGAGCCGCCGTTGCGATTGATGCGGGAGAAGTTTGTGCCGGTGAACATCGGGGCGCCGCCGAGCGTGAGTTTGCCGATGGCGGATGCGGTGCCGGGCGCAATCGTGCCAGTGTTACTGACGGTGACTGAGCCGCCGATAGTGCCTGTGCCACCGAGATAACCGCCGGTGGTGACGGCGATGTTGCCTGCGCCCGTGCCGGAGTTGGTGGTGTTGTTGACGAGCAAACGTCCGGCGGTGACGGTTGTTCCGCCTGCGTACGTATTCGCAGTGTTCAAACTCATCGTGCCGAATCCAGCCTTGGTGAGTGCGCCGTTGGTGATCGCCACATTCACGGACAAGTCCACTTCCGCCGTGCCATCGCTGATGCCGAAGACGCGAGTTCCACCAGTGAGATCAATGAAACCTTGCGCGCCTGCGCCGTTCCCGCTGGCGATGACGGACGCGCTGTTTGTGAGCGGACTGAAACCCACGCTTCCGCCAACGGAGATTTTGGCGGGCGTCGTGCCGGGCATGAGTTTAATGGTATTCAACATGACTGTGCCGCCGTTGAGAGTGAAGGTTTGTGCGGCGTCCACTTGAAGTGTGTGAACACTCAAGACGGCACTGCCGCTGAGTGTCACGGGGCCGGAGAATTGTGCGCCGTTAGTGGTGGAATCCGAGGAGGGAGAATAGAGCACCACGAGTGAACCGCCGGTGATGTTAAGGGTCTCGCGTTGGTAAAGTTTGCGGACGTTATGAGTGCCGGTGGAGAGCGTGACGGTGATGTTGTTCGTTGGGC
This sequence comes from Verrucomicrobiota bacterium, assembly GCA_031384405.1. Lineage (GTDB taxonomy): Bacteria > Verrucomicrobiota > Verrucomicrobiia > Limisphaerales > JADLHS01 > JADLHS01. The sequence goes on from JANNAO010000429.1 coordinate 4,111, forward strand.
GATCTAGGATGACGGTGTCGAACTGGCCGGAGGTTGTGCCTGAACCTGCGGCGCCGGGAAGTCGAGGTGTGGGCAGGGTCAATGTTCCAACGCGTGCGACTTGTCCAGTGCCTGTGACTGGCGCGATGGGGGTCAATCCGCTGTTCCAATTGGTGAGCGTGCTCCAATCGCCGCTGTTGTTGTGCGTCCAGACTGCGGGGACAAGTTGATCGCGCAGGTATTCGATTCCGCCACGAATAACATCAGCATCAAGGCTCACGGCACCGCCACCCCAACTGGGCAGCGTGAGCGTGCTGGCGTATTGCCAAAACGTCCACGGGTGCGTGGTGCCGTAATCGTCCCACGGGCCGTAGATGGCGGCGTAGGTGTCCTTGGGTTCACCGTTTTGCACGTCAATGGAGTTGGGGTCAGCTTGATTCGGCCAGCGTGCGCTCCACAACTGCGGGGCAGCCGGAGAAACCGGAGTGGGCGGATTGATTGATGGTTGAGCGAGTTGATCGCGCAATGAGACAGATGCCTGACCGAGAATAAACGCGGCGTAGTTGCCGTTGATGTAAATGGCGGGGCGAATTCCCATC
>JANNAO010000442.1:0-1989 GCA_031384405.1 Verrucomicrobiota bacterium
GGCAGCCGACAAGACGAGCCTTGCCCATCTGGAGCGGATGAAAACCAGAAAACCCGAGCGTCACGAACAACAAAACAGCCTCAAAGCGCAGTCACCAAACCCGCGCCACGGCGGAGCATGCCCTCAACTGCCGATTTTAGGGTGAATAGCCCGTGCTGGACGACGCCACGACCAGCAGCGGCGTCAAAATCCCAAGCAGCAGCACGGCTGAAATGTTTCTTACTTTCCCAAGTTGTCGCTTCATAAAATCAAACGGAAAGAAACCGCCTGGAGTCTTCGACTGTCTCCGCCAGCCTACTGTCACCGGGCAGTCTTCGGTTGCTTATTTGCCTCGGCAGAACTTGCGCCGGGGACAGGATGGCCGCCGGAATGGTTGCGATGCCGGAGTAACTTGCATATCCGGCTTTGCTCACTGCGAACGTATTGCCAGCGTTCAAAGACACGTTGGCCCAAGCAAACTGGCCGGAAGCCGAACTGCTGGTGCTCTGCCCGGCTAGTGTGGCGTTCGCTCCATTGACTGGCAACCGGCTGGTTGCATCCAGAACACGCCCTGACACCGCCAGTAAATTGTTTCGCGTATCAACGATGGTGGTGTTCGAGTCCGCAGAATGTATGGCGGCATAAGCAACCATTGGCATGGCTGACAACACGCCTATCCCTAAATAACAATTCACCGAAGCTTTCCATCTCATCGTTATTGGCCTTGCTGTAATTGATCTGAAATTCTCACAGTTTCAATCAGTCATATGCTCGGTGGCATTATCCGCAAATAGATTTTCCGTTTCATTTCCAAGTATGGCTTGCCTCAAATCTCTTCAATACCACCACCGGTGTAAACGTCCAGAAATGCACCTAAGCTTGTTACAATCCCCGCGCTATTGCTTATGATCACGGTGTACGTCCCTTCTTGGGCAAGTTGAATGTTCGTCAAAACAAGTCCCGCCGCTGTCGCACCAGGAATGTTGATTCCGTTTTTCTGCCATTGAAAAATAAGTGGCATAGCACCTGTGGCTGTAACGCTGAGTGTTGCTGTCAGCCCCCTTCTTATTCGTTGGGCTTGAGGATGAGCGGTGATGATTGGAATATCAGTTGGGGGCAGGACGGAACGGAAGCCAAAGCTTTCGAACCTACTGGCCGGGGAGCTGCCGTTGCGGGCCGCCAATCGGCAGTCGAACGCGCCGCTGCCGTACCAACCGCCGCCTCGAGGCGCACGGAGCGAGCCCGACGTGGGCCCACGGGGGTCTGTCTGCAAACTACTCGAATAAAGACCCGACCAATCCCAACACCATTCCCACACGTTACCTGCCATATCGTAAAGTCCGTAGCCATTCGGTGCAAAATACCCAACCGGACTCGTGTGTGGAGGGCCACCCGTAACAAACGAAGGGTGAAAGCCAATTGGGTAGCTCAAGTCATAAATCCAAGGATATTGGGCGTAGTAGTTAGCCCGGGCGTGCGTAATATTGTCAGCGTCAGGCCAAGGAAACCGTCGCCCGTTCAACCCACCCCGTGCTGACTTCTCCCACTCCGCCTCTGTTGGTAAACGATAACCCGCGTTCCACTTGACCCAATCATTTTGTACATTTATTTCTCCTGTACGATATACCGTTGTTTGCGAAGTGTTCGTATAATATGCTGGCACCCGTCCCTCTTTCTCGCTACGCGCATTGCACCACTTCACTGTGTCATGCCAATTAATCGATTGGACCGGATGATTGGCCGCCTTCCCCGAACCCGCATTGACGAAACTGTATCCATGCGTGACAGCCCAATTGTAAACGTCATCCCACAACGCCTTTGTCACCTCATGCCGATCCATGTAAAACGCCGAAATATAAACCGCGTGCAAAGGGAGTTCATTACTACCGCCCTCGCCGAATGTGTCCCCCATCGTGAAACTACTAGCGGGTATAAGTACCATACTGTCAGGCGTGATGTCATCGATGGCGGTAATTCGGAAACGCACATTGGCGGAGAATTTGTTCGGCC
>JANNAO010000502.1:0-2012 GCA_031384405.1 Verrucomicrobiota bacterium
CGCCGAAAACATCCTCGCCCTGCGCTGCCTCCACAGCAGCCGACGCCTGGAGGACTTTTGGAAATACAGACTCCACCAACACGCCGCCCGCAACGACTCACTCCAGATCGCAGCTTGAAGGAAGAATTTTGTCTCACACCCCCCGATGACCGCCAATGTTTTTCCGGCGTGACCGTCGGTTTTCTTCATGGCACATTCCGCGAGCCAATACACGATGAACTCAGACGCTTTGCCTTTTGAACTTCAGGAACTCGAACGTCTCCTGACCAAGCCCAACAGCGACGCCTCCGGCCTCGCCAGCTTTTTCGGCGCGGGCGAAGTCTGGGCGGTGCGCGTCCCCGCTCGACTCGATGTGATGGGCGGCATCGCGGATTATTCCGGCGCGAACGTCTGTGAATCTGTCCTCGGTCGCGGCGTGTTGATGGGGTTGCAGGCGCGCACGGATCGCACGCTCCGCATCCGCACGATGCACGCGGGCATGAAAGCGTTGCCCATCGAGACACGATTGCCGCTCGACTCGTTCAAGTCCGGTGAAGGCCTTGCGAGCTACGCGGAGATTCGCGCGTTCTGTCAGGCCAATCCGCTCGCGAACTGGGCCGCTTACATCGTCGGCAGCATCTTTACGCTGCTCAAGGAAGAGCCGGTCAAGTTGCCGTATGGTTTCAATCTGCTTCTGATGAGCGCGGTGCCGATGAATGTCGGCATCGGCAGTTCCGCCGCCGTCGAGATCGGGACGTTGAGTTGTTTGAACTCGTATCTCGGATTGAAACTTTCTCCGTCACGCATCGCGCGGCTGGGTCAGATGGCGGAGAACCACGTCGTCGGTGCGCCGTGCGGCATCATGGATCAAACCGCCATCACAAGCGGTCGTGAAGGTTGCCTCACGCATATCCTGTGTCGCCCCGGCGAGGTGAAGGGTGAAGTGGAAATCCCCTCAGGCACGGGATTCGTCGGCATCAACTCCATGATTCGCCACAGCGTCGCGGGCAGTCCTTACAGCGACACGCGCATCGGTGCGTTCATGGGCAAGCGCATCATCAATGATCTTCGCGCCAAGACCGGCAAAGGTGCATTGGATTATCTAACCGAACTCAGCATGGAACAATTCCGTGCTGAATATGAGAAGGCATTGCCACAGGAAATTGTCGGCTCGGAATTTCTCCGCCTACACAAGACGCACGATGATCCCGTCACAAAGATTTCGCCCGACGCCACCTACTGCGTGGCTGGGCCGACACGCCATCCCATCGGCGAGAATGAACGCGTGTTGAAATTCATGGACGCTCTCCGCGCCGCCAAGGATGGCGACGAGAAAGCACTCATCACCGCCGGCGAATGCATGTATGGCGCGCACAACAGCTACAAAAACAACTGCCATCTCTCGACCGACGAAGTGGATTTCCTCGTGGAAGCGGTGCGGGAGCGCGGAGTGAAGGAAGGTTTGTTCGGCGCCAAGATCACCGGCGGCGGCACGGGCGGCACTGTCGCTGTCTTCGGCAAACTGGATGCGCTCGCCAAGCACATTCCTGAGATCGCCACGGAATACTCGCGTCGCATCGGAGTGATGCCGGATATTTTTGAAGGCACATCGCCCGGTGCGATGGAGTTCGGCGCGAGACGCTACGCCTTCGGTGCGACAGGCTGGCAACGGCATAAGGTTTAGTGGATGAATGGATTGTTGGATGGGTGGATTCTTGTTTGCCTTGTTCTGGTTCTTCGCTGTTTTCGGTATCCGCCAAAGCGTCGCGAAAAATTGTCGAGAGACGGCGTAGAATTCTCCCTCTCTCCTTCGGAAGGGGAGTGGGCCGGGGTGTGGGGCAAAACCGTGATTTAAGAAACCAGCGTGCGAGCTTTACTGGAACACTCAAAAGACCATTCGTGAGCCATCACCATTGCCATGCCATTTCCCCTCACCCTCAATCCCTCTCCCCTTCCGAAGGGGAGAGGGAGGCATTTCAGCCCACGCTTTTTATTTCGTGGCTCCACCGAAAACAGCGAAGAACCCTCGTTCA
>JANNAO010000549.1:0-5706 GCA_031384405.1 Verrucomicrobiota bacterium
AGCGACCCCGGAAATCATCCACGAAGCAGCTCAAGCCACCCGCATCCGGGAACTGCTTCCGCGTTGGCGCGAAATTCCACTCTATCGCGAGATGCTCGCGAGGCCGGACGTTGATCCACGCGAACTTCCCGTCATCACCAAACGCGAGATGCGCGCGGGCTTCCCTCAAAACTTCCTCCACTCCGGGCGCTCGCTGGATGAATTGCTCGCCGCCCAACTCGTGGAGTTGGAACACACCTCCGGCACTTCGGAGGATCGGCTGCCGGTGATCTTCGGTCGCGGTTGGTGGAACGTGCAAGAGGAGCGCGCGCTGCGGTTGAACAAATTCGTCGCTCGTGTGCTGGATGAAAATCCCAACACCCGCCGCGCCACCATCACTTCGCCCGCTTGCAACGGCCTGACCTGCCCGACGGTTTGGATGTCTCAATCCCAACGCACCCTCGGCAGTGCGCTCTTCGTGAATCTTGCCCGCATCCCGTTCGTGTTGAGCGATGCTGAATTGCAGCGCATGGCGGAGGAGATCGCTGCTTGGTCGCCGCAATTTCTCGATCTCGATCCGGTGCATGGCGCGTGGTTCGCGCTGTTCTGCGACCGGCGAGGGATCAGGTTTCCATCACTGCGCTTCGTGATTTGCAGCTATGAATTTGTCAGCGTCGTGCATCGCCATATCATCCATCGCGTCTTCGGAGTGCCCGTGTTCAACCTGTATGGCTCGACAGAAACCGGCCACCTGCTCATGGAGAATGAAGCGGGAGAGATGAAGCCGAGCTACGACACAGCGGCACTGGAGGTCGCAGACGTGGACGCGTCAGGTGTCGGAACATTGTTGGTCACCACGCTCTCGAATGATTACATGCCGCTGCTGCGTTATCGCATCGGCGATCTCGCGGAACGAAACGAGCAACCCTACGGAACAGATTATGTGGTACACGGCCGCATCCGCGACGCGCTCACATCCTCCACCGGAACTCGCGTGACGACATGGCAAGTGGATCAATGCTTCACCGGGGTGAGCGGCATCGCGCATTATCAATTGCGTCAGACTCACGGAGGAAATTCCCACTTGCGCTACGTGCCGGAGACGAGTGGCAGCGGTGTGAATGAATTGAGCGAAGTCGTCGCGTGTTTGGAATCCTTGCTTGAAACCGCTGTGACAACCGAGTCTGTTCCCACCTTGTTGCCTGAAAGTTCAGGAAAGTTCCGGCTCACCTGCAAAATAGCGGACTGATCACGGGTCTGCCTGAAAGTGCGGCGCAACTGTAGCAGCAGGCATCTGTGCCTGCTGTAGAGCCGGGCTTCCTAGCCCGGCGGAAAGAAACGCCCGATCAGTCCGCGACATGGGACATTCAAGAGACGCACAGTATTCTCGCGCTTTTCCGGGCGGCAAGGATGCCAGCCCTCTACGGCAACCAAGGATGGTCGCCGCTACGCAATGGCAATTCAGTCGCGCCCAATGACCACTCTGCTCTTGCGCGGGACTCAGTCTGTGCCAAAACTTTCTGAACGTCGCACGCTCTGTGGGTTGCGTCACAAATGCAGAACGAATCCGTCCAGCAGGAGAACCAGTCTTGGTTGCGAACCGTCACCATCGGTCGCAACCCAAAAGCCACGCTCATCCGCGTGGTCGTTCTCATCGTCGTCTGCACCATCCTGTTCAAATACGTGCTGCTACCGATTCGCGTGGAAGGCCCCAGCATGTTGCCCACTTACAAAGAAAACTCCGTCAACGTCATCAACCGCCTCGCGTATCGTAACAGCGACCCGAAACGCGGAGATGTGGTCGCCGTGCGTTACACGGGCGACAGCATAGTGCTGATGAAGCGTGTGGTTGCGTTGCCGGGTGAAACGATTGAGTTCGTACACGGTCGCGTTCTGATCAACGGAAGATTTCTTGAAGAGCCTTATTTGACGAACCCGTGCGACTGGAACGTGAAACCCGATCACAGCACCATGCGCGACGACGAATATTACGTGGTGGGCGACAACCGCTCCATGCCATACAACCTTCACGACAAAGGCGGCGCGAAACGGGAGCGCATCATCGGCAAGGTCATGTTATGAAACTCGCAATCCGACTCATCCTTCTCGCCGTCGCCATCGGACTTTGCGTCTGGCTTTGGATTTACCTGAACCCCACACCGCAGGAAGCCATCCGCCGTCAGCTCGTGGCGTTGGGGAAAAGTGCGACGCTCGAAAAACGCGAAGGCAACATTGCTGCTGGATTGCGTGCGAACGAATTCTCCGAGTTCTTCGGTCGCGAGGTGGCGTTGACTATGGAGCCGCGCGCAATCTTTCCTGACTCCATCGAACGCTCCGAGATCGCAAGGGTCATGTTGAGCATCCGCACCACTTACCGTTCGCTGGAAGTGAAGATTCTCGATCCTGTCATCACGGTCGGCGCGGATGAAAAGAGTGCCATCGTCGAACTCACCGTCAATGTGGCGGGCGATGGCGACCGGCATCTGCTCGTGCAGGAAATGAAATTCACGATGAAGGAGGTGGATGGCAATTGGCAGATCATCCGCGTGGAAACCGTCAAGACGCTCAACCGCGCGCCAAGCGTGACTCCTCCTGAAACCTCGCCCGCCGCGTGAAGAATTCCGCCGCCGAACATCTGTCGCGCGCCGACAAAAAGCTCGCAGCCCTCATCAAACAAGTCGGAGCGTGTCCGCTCAAACCCCGTCGCGGAGTGCAGCCCTGGCAGGCTCTCGTCCGCTCTGTCGCGTTCCAGCAACTCAATGGCAACGCCGCTGAAACCATCTTCAATCGCTTCCTCGCGCTGTTCCCTGACACAAAGTTTCCAACGCCAGAACAGATCGTTCGCGCCCCGGATGCAAAACTTCGCAGCGCGGGATTATCCGGCGCGAAGACCGCCGCGATCAAAGACATCGCAGCGAAAACAATTGCAGGCGTTGTCCCGGATCGTCGCGCCATCGCCAAACTTTCTGACGCGGAAATCATCGAGCGACTCACGACCATTCGCGGCGTCGGGCCGTGGACGGTGGAGATGCTGCTCATGTTCACTCTCGGCAGGCCAGATGTCTTGCCGGTGACGGACTACGGAGTGCGGAATGGTTTTGCGATTCTTCATGGGCTGAAGGAACTGCCGCCGCCGAAGGAGTTGCTCGCGTACGGCGAACGCTGGCGGCCTTACCGCAGCGCAGCAGCGTGGTATCTCTGGCGCGCGGTTGATCTCGCAAGAGCGAAAGCCAAATGATCGCCGCCCTCGCCGCCAGCATTTTATTCGCGATCTCAATTACTTGTGGCCATCGCGCGGCCAAGCTTATCGGCGGCGCGAGCGCAAATTTCTGGAGGCTCGTCATCGCCACGATTCTGCTCGGCATCTGGTCGTTCGGTTTCGGTATCGGCTTTGGCGGAGCGGGCTTCGCATTCTTCTTCGTGAGCGGTCTGCTGGGATTCGGTGTGGGTGATGTTGCCTTGTATCAAGCGTTGCCCCGACTCGGCTCGCGTCTGGCGATGTTGTTCACGCAATGTCTCGCCGCGCCGTTCGCCGTCATCATCGAACGCGTCTGGCTCGGCACTCAACTCTCGTGGCTGCAAATCCTCTGCATCAGCGTGATTCTCGGCGGTGTGGCACTCGCTCTTGCCCCGCACGAATCCACGAAACGCGACGTCCGTGACGTGCGTGAATGGCGGATCGGCGCGGTGTTCGGCGTGTTGTCTGGACTGGGTGGCGCGCTCGGCGCGGTGTTCAGTCGGCGTGCTTTCGCTGCCGCAGCCGAAGCGCATGAGACGATTGATGGAGCGAACGCCGCATTTCAACGCATCATCGGAGGCGTTCTCGTGGCGGGAATTTTTCTCGCCATCGTGCGTTGGAAAAAATCTCGCGCACTCGCGCACGCCGCTGGAGAAGATGATTGCAGCCATGAAGCGCGTGAAAGAAAACGGGTTTGGATATGGGTTGTGTGCAACGCACTCGCCGGTCCGACACTCGGCGTGAGTTGTATGCAATGGGCGCTCCGCAACAACGCCACGGGTGTCGTGCTGGCAATCGTGGCGATGACTCCGCTGGCAGTGATTCCGTTGGCGCGGATGTTTGAAGGCGAAAAGCCGACGGTGTATTCGCTGCTCGGCAGCGTTGTCGCCGTGGCGGGCGCGGTGGGATTGATTCTGTTGAAGTGACCAGCCTGAAACGCGTTTGCTTCGTCCAGTGGGACAGCGCGTCTCGCCTGTCCAGTTGCGCGATCATATTCGATGACTGGTCACGAACGTAAAATTCGGGGAGGGACAGGCCAGAGGCACTGTCCCACTATTGCGGCGAGCAGCCGCTTCAGAGTTCTGAATTCAAAAAATCCAGCCCCACATCCACCGCTCGCGCTGAGTGAGTGAGAGCGCCGACGGAGATGAAATTCACACCGGTCTTCGCGATGGCGCGGGCTGTTTTCAGAGTCACGCCGCCGCTGGCCTCCGTCTTCGCGCGCACTCCCACCAGCTTCACAGCCTGGCGCAATTCACTCAGGCTCATGTTATCCAGCAAAACGATGTCCGCTCGCGCTTCCACCGCTTGCTTCACTTGGGTGAGCGTGTCCGCTTCCACTTCGACTTTGAGCTTGGGGAATTTCTTTCGCGCAGACATCACGGCGATAGCCACGGCGTTGGGTTTGGCATCGCGCAACGCAGCGAGATGGTTGTCCTTGATCAACACCATGTCGAACAAGCCAACACGATGATTACGCCCGCCACCGCAAGCCACGGCGTACTTTTCAAATCGCCGCCAACCTGGCGTGGTCTTTCGGGTGTCGAGAATCTCCGCTCTCGTGCCGCGCACTTCGTTCACGTAATGACTCGTCAACGTCGCAACACCAGAGAGTCGCTGAACAAAATTCAACGCCACGCGCTCCGCAGAAAGGATCGCCCGCGCTGAACCTGTGACCTGAAGAATGGTTGCGTCTGCCTTGAGTTGCTGACCATCGCGAGCGAGTCGTTTGATCTTCAGATTGCGCGAAAGCTGGCGGAAAGCTGATTCAGCAAATGCGATTCCCGCCACAACCATCGGTTCACGGGCGCGCATGACGACCGAGAATTTCGCGGACGCGGGGATGGTCGAGAGCGATGTCGCATCGCCGCTGCCGATATCTTCGGACAGTGCGGCGCGGACGGCGCGTTGGATTTCCAACGAGGAAAGTTTCACGCGGTCAGGATGAATCTTGAAGGCCGAGTGAAAAAGAAAATTGTGAGCCTGATCAAACACGGCGCATCTTGCCCCGGAGCGCGGCTGTGTCGAAGGCCAGCCGCAGCCGCTTCAAAAACCTAGCGATGGGTTTTACTGAAGACTCCAGTGTTTTCCATCCTGCTGCGGCTGATCGAGGACGACACAGCCGCGCTCCGGGGACTGCGTCAAGATGCGTCCGATCAAACAGGCATCCAACCCGCAACTCGACTTCGAGTCCGACCTTGTTAAGCTGGTCGCGTGAGTTTTGTCGCCGAATTTAATTCCCTGCCGCTCGATGTTCTCGTGAAGCGTTCGCTCGAAACGAAAGCCGCTGACGCCCGCCAGTTGTTGACCAAAGATAAACTCTCACTTGCCGATTTTGCCCACCTCATCTCACCCGCCGCCGCTGAATTGCTTGAACCCCTCAGCCGTCGCTCGCAACAGATCACCCAGCAACGCTTCGGCAAAGTCATCCGGCTCTTCGCGCCGCTCTATCTTTCCAACGAGTGCATCAACAACTGCAAGTATTGCGG
>JANNAO010000557.1:0-7108 GCA_031384405.1 Verrucomicrobiota bacterium
CTATTCCTTCAACATCGCCGCCAACGAAGTCATCGTCCGCCATGTGCGAACCCGCCTCGGCACGAACGCGTTTCAGGAAGCTGACGGCATGTGGATCAACGCCGGCACGAACATCATCGTGGATCACGTCTCCGCTTCGTGGTCAGTGGATGAAGTTCTCTCGTCCAGCACCGATGTAGCGAATCTTACGGTGCAAAATTGTTTCATCACCGAATCGCTGAACAATTCCATCCACATCAAAGGCGCGCATGGCTACGGCGGGTTGGTTTCAGCGTCGTCAGACACCACCTACAGCTATCTTCGCAATCTTTACGCCCACAATCAGAGTCGCAACCCGCGCATCGGGAGTGATTCGCAGGCCGGAACGCTGCGGTTGGATTTCCGCAACAACGTCATCTACAACTACGGTGGACGCGCGGGTTACACGGGAGACACGAACGAGTCTTGCGAGGTGAATTACGTGAACAACTACTGCATTAAAGGCCCGTCCAGCACCTACAATTTTATCCTGCAAGGCGGCGGCACAACGACGCACGTCTATCAAAGCGGCAACTTGATTGATCTGAATCTCAACGGCCTGGTGGATGGCGCGAACACGGGCTGGGGAATGTTCAGCGTCTCCTACACACCGTTCGCGACGCCGTTCACCGTTCCCACCGCGACGACAGAAACAGCTCCCGTGGCGTATCAACGCGTGGTGGCTTTGTCCGGTGCTATGCCGTGGCGACGCGACGCAGCAGATCAACGTGTCGCCCGCACGGTGCGTCTCCAAAACGGAACGATCATTGATGCCGTCGCTCAAGTCGGCACATGGCCGACGCTCAATTCCACCACCGCACCCACGGACACAGACAGCGATGGGATGCCGGACTTTTGGGAACTCGCCGTGGGGTTGAACCCCAATCTCGCCACGGATCGCAACATCACAAACATCATCACCGAATACACGCGACTGGAAGATTATCTGAACTGGAAGGCCGATGCTCACGCGCTTTGCGACCGCAACGGCACTGTGGACGTGAACTTGCGCGATGCGACGGGCGGCGCGACGAATCTGACTTACGCAGTGAGCAACGGCACGAACGGCACCGTGAGCTTGCTCGGCGACGGCTACACGGCGCGCTTCACCGCCGCAGCGAACACGAACGGTCTCGCCAATTTCACATTCACCGCCACGGGCAACAGTACGGTGTTCGGCCCGATCAATTATGGCATTCTCGTAACGACTACCAATGCGCCGTCATCAAACAATCCCCCGACGCTCGCCGTCATCACGAACCGCACCGTCATCGCCGGCACGACGATCAATTTCACGAACTCCGCGAGCGACACAAATGTTCCCGCGCAGATGTTGACGTTTAGTTTGCAAGGCGGGCAGGCGGGTTCATCGTTGAACTCAAGCAACGGCATCTTCAACTGGCGTCTCACCATCGCGCAAAGCCCCAGCACAAATCCTATGAGCGTCATCGTCACCGACAATGGCTCGCCCACCATGAGCGCGACGCAAAGTTTCACCGTGTTCGTCACGCGTCCCATCACTCCAACCCTCCAACCCTCCATTTCCGGCGGCACGTTCAACATGCTCGTCACCGGCGACGCTGGCCCGGACTACACCATTCTCGCCTCGACAAATCTTTTGACGTGGACGCCGCTATACACCACAAACTCCCCTGCTCTGCCGTTCAACTGGAGCGATCCCGCCGCCGCAAGTTTCGATCAACGCTACTTCCGCGTCCTGCTTGGTCCCTGACTGGAGCGTGCCTGTTCCACAACTCCGATAACTTCCCGCCGCTTGTGCACTTTAGTCTTTGAAACCAGTCTGGCTTGCCTACGATACGCCGCATGATGAAGCTGGTATTGATGATGTATTTGCTTGGATGCTTTATCGCGTTCGTTGTGGTTTTGCTGATTCAAACTCGCAATGGCAAACGGATGTGGGGTGGAGCAATATTGCTTTCATTCCTCTGGCCTGCATTATTGCTCTTTGTTCCTGTGTTGAAGTTGGTAGAGATAGTTTCTGAAAGAAACAATCGCAAGGCGACCCAACGGTATGACCGGCAGTTTGAATCTGAGTTGGACGCATCAGCTAGTGCATTGAGTTTGAACGAGGACGTTGATGCTGATGTGATCAATCGCTGCCGGTCTGCCTTAGTCGTATTCAAGGGTAAGCAACATCTCATTTTTCCACTCTCAGGCATGACCAAAATTCTTGGTGGGGCTTGGACTGAACCTTTCAATCCGTTTGATTCAATTCTCCAGCCTCCGACAAATCCTGGCTCTATTCGTCACGGAAGCAAAGATGACGGCGTTCTTTACTGCAAGCCTTGCTGGATGATTGGCATGAGCCAAGATTTTCTAAAAGCAACACAAAGTATTGATCGTAAGTTGCAGGGTAGAATCCTTGAAGCACTCACGGAGATTTCACAAAACCCGACGATTGTCAAAGGCGACACCATAAAGCCCTTGAGCAAGGAATTTAAAGGCTTGTGGAGGTATCGCTTAGGGGACTACCGATTGATTTATCAGCCTCTCCCAGACAAGATGCAAATCCTGCTGGTAGATTTTTCAACTCGTGCTGCCGCTTATGGATGAAATGCGAATGGCATTGAACCATGTGCTCTGGTGGCGCGACACGCTGAAAGCGCAGTTGCACCAAACCCGCACCCTCGGCGCGCACCTCCTCACCTCCACCCTCCACCACCTCCTCGCCGCCTAAACTTCAACCAACGCTCCTATCGCATCTTGCTTGGTCCGTAGCCGGAACGCCGAGCATCGATCGGCATTGTGTGTGGGAGACGAGCGATGCTCGACGCTCCTAAAACTTCTCATTGCCTCTGCGCGCTGGGACGACAAAACTTCCGCACCATGAAACTTGCATCCCGTCATCTTGCGTCCTTGCTCCTCTGCGTCTTTGCGTTGAATTCTTTTGGAGCCGAACCACTCGTCATCCCGCTCTGGCCGGAAGGCGTGCCCGGCCTGAAACCCAACGCCACACCCGAAGTCGAATTCAACGGTCGCTTCACCAACATCCACAATCCCACCATCACGAAGTACGCGCCGGAGGCGGCGAAATCTTCTGGTATCGCCATCGTCTATTCGCCCGGCGGCGGTTACGTGCGCGTCAGCGATGGCAAGAACGATGCGCGGTGGCTCAATTCACTCGGCATCACGGTTTTCGTCGTGAAGTATCGCCTCGATGACTACGGTCATCCCGCACCGTTCCAAGATGTGATGCGCGCAATACGTATTGTCCGCTCGCGCGCGGCTGAATTCGGCATCCGTCCCGACCGCATCGGCGTGATGGGCAGCTCGGCGGGCGGACATCTCTCCGCTTGCGCCGCCACGATGTGGAATTCGCCTGAAGGTAAAACCGGCCATGCACTCGACGACGTCAGCGCGCGTCCAAATTTTGCGGCATTGATCTATCCCCTCATCACGATGGAAGACCCGTTCGTTCATAAAGGTTCGCGCAAGGCTTTGTTTGGAGACAATCCCACGCCAGAACAGATCGAACGGCTCTCGCTGGAGAAACATGTCCGCAGCAACTCGCCCCCGTTCTTTATCGTCGCCACGATGGCGGACAAAACCGTGCCAGTGGAAAACTCCCTGAAATTTTATCAAGCCCTGCGCGACGCTGGCGTGCCCGCCGAGATGCACACCTACGCCGCCGGTTCGCACGGCGCCAGTCGCGATCCGCAATTCGGCCCGACGGCAAAGTGGCCGGAGCGTTGCGAGGAATGGTTGCGGTTCAATAAATGGATCACGCCGGAAATCCATGACTTCGCAAGGTGGGAAAAGGAAGTTGCCGAGATGGAAGCGGACGACAAAACGAATCAGCCACCCAAGAATGCGTCGCTGTTCATCGGCTCGTCCACCGTCCGGCTTTGGAAAACGCTCGCGCAGGATTATCCGAACACCGCCGTCATCAATCGCGGCTTCGGCGGGACGGAGATCGTGGACTCCACACACTTCGCCGACCGCCTCATCTTCCCGCACGCGCCCCAGCAGATATTCCTGCGCTCCGGAGGCAACGATCTGTGGGCAGGCAAATCACCCGACGAAATCTTCACCGAGTTCAAAGAGTTCGTGGCCACCGTTCACGCGAAGTTGCCGAAGACGGAAATCATCTTCATCTCGCTTTGTCCCAGCCCATCGCGCTGGGCGCAAGCCAGCCGGGAAAAGAAGTTGAACGATCTGATCGCTGGATTTGTGAAAGGCAAACCGCTGCTCAGTTACATCGAAACCTACGACCTCACGCTCGGCAGCGATGGCAAACCGCGTCCCGAACTGTTTGTGGCCGACATGCTGCACCTCAACGCTGACGGCTACAAACTCTTCGCCGACCGCGTGCGACCAAGCGTAAAAAAGTGAATCAGACTTCTCGGTGACGCGTTACCACCCTCCGCGTCGCCTCACTGTCACTGACTGGAGTCGGAGTTTGCCTGGGCGACACCGAAACTGCACCGGGAGTGTAACCAGAAAAGGCAATTGAGCGTCCTGCTTAATGTTGTCTTAATGTCACATTCAGTAATTTGCCCACATGAAACTCACATTGAACCCCCTCACCGGATTGCTCGCCATCACGTTGCTCAGTGGATTTCCCACCAACTTGTCTGCCGCAGACGGTGCGGTCGGCATCCAGATTTCCAACAACGTTGTCCTGCTCAAAGTGGACGGCGACAAGGATGACGATTGGTGGGTGCAGACTTCGACCAACCTGACGACGTGGACGACGCTGACGAACTTCGGCACGCTTCTCTCCGGCAATGTGACCAACGCGCCGTGGCGTTCTGCGGGAAACAAGGCGGCCACCTCGACGTATTATCGGGCGAAGCAGACGCTCGGGTTGTTTGACACCAATCTGCTGCGCACGATCACGATCACTTACACACAGGCCACACTTACGGCGTTCACGCAGCAACTCACTTCGGCGCGGACTTACAGCACGAATGTTTATTCCCCGCAGATGACCTTGGACAACGGTGCGACCAACGTTTCCATCGGCGCGCGTTACAAGGGGAACACTTCGTTCACAGGCGCGGGACAGAAGAAGTCGGTGAACGTCGAGATAGATTATCTGGTCACAAACGCGAATGTGATGAGTTATTCCACGCTCAATCTGAACAACGCAAACGGTGATGAGACGCTCATGCGCGAACCGATGTATTTCACTCTGATGTCGCAGTATTGCTGTTCGCCCAAGGCGTGCCTGGCGAAACTTTACTTCAATACCAGTTATCGCGGCGTCTATTCTCTGGCGCAGCAGGAGAACAGCGAATTGATCAGCGAATACTTTCCCAGCAACAATGGCGACCGCTGGCGCACGCCGAATGCGCCAACTCCCACGGGGATTTATGCGTTCGGTTGGCGTGGCAACACCAATATCAGCACCTACGCAATGCCCAACAGTTACGATCTCAGGACGGATAATGCCGCCAGCACCAACATTTCATGGATGCGTCTCATCAACGCGATTGACATCCTGAACAACACGCCCACGAATCAGATTCGTACAGCAGCGGAAGACGTGTTCGCCGTGGACAACTGGCTGTGGTTTCTCGCCATCGAAAATCTGTTTGTGGACGATGACAGCTATTTCAACAAGGGTGCTGACTACAGTTTTTATTATGAAGTTGAAAGCGGGCGCATCCATCCGGTCGAGCATGACGGAAACGAATCCTTCGCAGCCGCTATGACCCTGAATGCCACGTTGTCGCCGATCTCTGGCTACACCAACGTCAATCGTCCGCTGCTCTACAAATTTTTGAACAACAATGAACTCAGACAGCGTTATCTCGCACACATGCGGACTGCGGTGGAGGAGTATTTTAACCCGACGTTCATGACCACCTTCATCAACGGTCTGCATGCGTTGAGCGTTCAGGCAATCATTGATGACCCTCTGAAAAACTATGCCATGAACACCTATACCAGTGACCTGAGTGGGTTGAAATTATACATTACCAACCGCTATAACTTTATGCGGACAAACTCTGAGATGGCCTGGGTTCGTCCCAACATCAACTCCGTCTCCGGCCCAGCCATGACGGTTTATGCTACGAACATTCCGACCATCACGGCCAACGTCACGTCGCTCGTCACCGCCACGAATCAAAGCGGCGTCGGCTCGGTCTGGTTGTATTTCCGCGACAAACCTTACGGAAAATTCACCGTGCGCCAGATGTTCGACAACGGGTTGAGCGGGGACGGCGCGGCGGGCGATAGTTTGTTCGGAGCAGTCACCACAAATTATCCAGCGGGCAACACGATCCATTACTACGTTGAAGCCCGCGCCACGAACACCGCGCAGGCTGCGCGTTTTTCACCGGCCCGCGCCGAGACTGTGACATGGGATTATTCCATCGGCCTCACCGTTTCCACGAACACGTCCGTGGTCATCAATGAATTCCTCGCGTCCAATACCAGCACGCTCGCTGATCCGCAAGGCGAGTTCGATGACTGGATCGAGTTGCGCAATCTCACGGGCACGAACATCAACCTCACCGGACTTTATCTCACGGACGAACCGGCGAACCCGCGCAAGTGGCCGTTCCCAAGCGGCACGACGATTCCCGCCAACGGTTATCTGCTCGTGTGGGCGGATGAGGATGGCCTGGCCACGCCGGGGCTGCACGCCAACTTCAAGCTGTCAGGATCGGGTGAGCAAATCCTCCTGATTGATACGGACGCGAACAACAATCAGGTGCTGGACTCGATCACGTTTGGAGCGCAGACTAGCGATGTTTCCTATGGTCGCACGGCAGCAGATGCGGATGTCTGGTCAACCATGACTCCGACGCCCGAAGCTGTGAATCCGTAGTGGAGGAAAACCAAATCCGATGACAGAAATCAAAAAACAGATCAAAACCCGATCCCAAACAAATGGGCGTCGGGTTTCGTCATGCATTGCTTTATTTTGCATTTTCCGCCTCAGACTTCATTTTGCATTTTTAATTTTTAATTTTTCATTACCTGTCCTGCTTCAAGCCGCTCCGCAGATCACCACTTTCAACAAGACCGGCCAACTCACTTGGACGAACGCCACCGTGCCGGGAGTTTCCACCGTCGAGGTCGCCACGGCGTTGAGCAACAACTGGTCTCCAACACA
>JANNAO010000581.1:0-2250 GCA_031384405.1 Verrucomicrobiota bacterium
GGCGGCACGACCACCGCGCAGTTCGATGGCTTCACCGGCACGATCACGGTACTTGGCGGCGGCACATTGCGCTTCTCGCCCAACAGCAGCGGCAACACTTACGGCTCGCTCAATCCGATTTTTAATGTCAACGGTGAGTTGCGTCCCCGCAACGCCGGCAACACCGTGCGACTCGGAAAACTTTCCGGCAGCGGCACACTCTCCGGCCCGCAATCCGCCGCAGGCGCGGGCAACACCACCTACCAGATCGGCGGCGCGAATGTGGATTCAACCTTCACCGGCGTCATCAGCAGCAACGCGGCAATCGTCAGCGCAGTGGTGTTGCACAAAGTCGGCACGGGCAAATTGTCGTTGAGCGGCGACAGCACTTACACCGGCGGCACGATCGTCAGCAACGGCACATTGTTCGTCAACAACCTCACCGGCAGCGGCACGGGTTCGGGCACGGTGACCGTTCGCAGCGGTGCGACACTCGGCGGCTCCGGCATCATCGCCGGAGCAACCACGCTCAACAGCGGCGCGATCTTCGCGCCCGGCGACTCCGTCGGCAAACTCACGTTCAACAGTTCGCTCACGATGGCGGCGGGCAGCACCAACCGTTTTGAGTTGAACAAATCGCTCGCGACAAACGACGTCGCTCGCGTGCTCGGCAACGCCGCGATGGGCGGCACCCTTATCGTCAGCAACGTCTCCGGCACTCTCGCTGCGGGAGATAGTTTCCAACTCTTCAACGCCGCCACGCGCTCCGGTTCGTTCAGCACCATCCTCCTGCCGACACTCGGCGCGAATCTCGCGTGGACGAATCAACTCGCCGCGTCCGGTACGATTGCCGTGTTCAGCACCGCGCCGGCGACTCCGCCTGTGTTCAACAGCGTGTTCGCGAGCGGCAGCAATCTGGTGATGAGCGGCACGAACGGCCCGGCGAGCGGAACGTACTACGTGCTCGCTTCCACAAATCTTTTATTGCCCATGACCAACTGGCCGCGCATCGCCACGAACACGTTCAACGGGAGCGGCGGTTTCAATTTGACGAACCCCGTGAATCTCTCCACACCGCAGTTGTTCTACCGACTGCAACTGCCGTAACAAACAGGGACGAAGTGTTTGCTCTGGTCGTGGTCAAAGTCGGGCGAGGCCATTGGGGCTAGGACGGAGCGCTGGTTTGAGACCGGCTTTGGATGCACAAACGGTAATCCACGCCACGATTACCCTCCGCTTCGAACATCGCTGGTTTGCGGAAACGTAAAGCCGACGGCACGTCGGCGCTCCGGTAACAGCCTGCGCCTCGCCCGCAACCTTTCACCAACCACTCCCCATAACTGGCGATAACTGTCGGGGCGATTCATGCTAATTTATGGCGTTCAATGATTCACCAACGCCTCATCAAATCCTGCGCCAATGCCCTGTTCGCGCGCGGGGTGTTATTCGTCGCGTTGATTCAATTCCTTCTGCTCGCCCCGACAAACTCTCATGCTCACGGCCCGTTCGATAATTCAATCCGCGCCACACTCCACTCAGATGCGCTGGAAGTCTCCGTCGTCCTGGGAGGCGAAGCCGCTGTTGAAATTTTGAAACGCTCGTCGCCAGGGAAATCCGTCGCACTCGGCGGCATGGGGTTGAAAACGTTGCCCAACGAACTCGCCACGTTTTTCATCGAGATCAAATCCGGCGCAACGATGCTTGTCGCGAACAAGTTCACCGTGGTGGGCGACGGCCTGGAATATTCATTCACGGCCACGTATCCAAAGCCTGCTGGCAACTCACTGACTTTCCGCGCTCCTTACTTTGACGCATCGGAGCAGATGAAACCCGGCACGTTGGTTTTGACGGACGACACCGGAAGACAGATCGGTTCGGGCTTGCTCACAAAAGGAAGCACGACAGTTGAGTTGACCCTGCTTCAACAACCCGCTTCCACCATCGCCACAACCGAAGTTGAAACACGTCCGACCACCACTCCGCCAACCATCGCCGCCGCAACATCAGCAGCGTCCGCCGCCACGCCGCTGCCGCGAAGCAATCTTCCGTTCGTCTTGATCGCACTGATTGGATTACTGGCACTCGGCGGCTTATGGCTGGTTCGGCGTCTGCTCTCGAAACCTGTCGAAAATAATTTGTGATGAGAACTCATTTGAAAACGAACTCCACCTCGGCAGGATGCAGCTTTAGTGGGACAGCGCGTCCTCGCCTGTCCTTTTCCAACTCCATATCCGCACTTTTCGCGATTCCTCCCCAAGGACAGGCGAGGAC
>JANNAO010000038.1:0-5646 GCA_031384405.1 Verrucomicrobiota bacterium
GGATGTTTCGAGCCGACGATGGGTTCGAGCAACGATGATTTGAACGGCAACACTTCGCTCCCGTTCCAACTCGTGCCTTCGGGGAACAACACCAGCACATCGCCGCCGTTGAGCGTGCGCTCGATTTCCGCATTCATCCGGGACACATCGCTGCGTTTCGCGCGAACGACGAACAACGTCCCCGCGAGACTGGCGAACCACCCGAACACCGGCCAACTCCGCACCTCGCTTTTGGTAACAAACACCGCAGGCATCAGCGACACAAGCACAAGAATGTCGAGATAACTGAGATGATTGGTGATGAGCAGACCGGCGGTGGGCGGAGTAACTTCCGAAGTTGTGACCACGGAAAATATCTTCAACGTGCGACGCGAACTACGCTGCAACCAGCGTGAGCGTTCTGATTGAAAAAGTTTTCCTCCGTGCCTTAGCCATCGCCAAACAAAGTCGCACGCGAAGCCGATCAATTCGGCGAGAAACCAGATCGCGCGGAAGACGAATCGCAACGCGTTCATCGGCTCTGGATCAACTTCTCCAGCGCGGAGAATAATTCCTCGCTGCCGCGAACATCGGTGAGTTTTTCATCCGCAGTCAGCAGGCCGAAACTTCTTCCGTAAGCCGGGCCGTTGGCCACGCACGCATCGGTGCGGCTGGCGAGAATTTGTTCTTGCGCCGATTTCAACACGCTGGCGCGGTCTCCATCCACTTGATATTTCCACCCGACGATTCGCGCGGTGAGAAACCAATCTCGTAGCGAGGCAATGATCTTTGGCGTGGGAACAAGTTCGGCGAGCAATGTGCCGTCGCGCGTGGAGAATTTGCCTGATGTTACCTCGGTCAATTCACCGGAAACCTCGCGCGACCAGACTTTGCCGAACATGAAATCACTCACCGCCGCTGCGTGAAATACAGCATCGCATTGTTGCTTTGCTGCTGCCTGAAGCTTGGCCGACAAATCCGCCGTGGTGGTGAAGCGGACGATGGAGGAAGCGTTGCGTTCGCCGCAGTGCGTGGACTGCTCGCCGAGCAGCAACGTGACATCGTGTCCACGCGCGGAGAGGAAGTTGGCAAGCTCTGTGCCGAGGCGGCCTGTGGAAAAATTAGTAAGCCGACGCGCTTGATCCAGATTCTCAAACGTCGGCCCGGCGGTGACCACACATTTCATGGGCGCAGGATGCAGGAAGCTCAAAGCGGATTCAACGCAACTCCGAATGTGTTCGCGAGTGAACTCCGATAAATCGCGAGCGGGAGGCACGGCGATAATCTTCAGCGAGGATTGAGAATATCGTCTTTGGTCACGCCTTTGATTTCCGCCACAGCGCGGAGGATGGCGTTGAGCGTGCCGATACGAAGCGGACTGTGATCAGGAACTGCGAGGCGATGGTGGCGGGAGTTTCCGTTTCGAGTATGACATGACTGCCCTCCTGATTGACGCGTTGATAACCGTGATGTTTGCAGAGGAGCTTGATCAACTCTGCACCACTCAGGTCGCGTGGAAGCTTCATGCGACCGCAAAAAGTTCGTCCCGCACGAGATGCAGCCGCACACAGGCGGGCTTGGGCTGGTCGAAGAAGTAGGCGGTTACCGCTTCACGAACATTGGCGCGCAACTCATCCCAAGTGTTGCCTTGGGTAAAAATATCGTGCGACAGACACTCAGCCACATAGCCGCCATCGCTTTCCTGCGTCACTGTGAAGACGATTTCCATGGCGAGACTATGGCCGAAAATTGGCGCAAAACAAGTTCACAGATACTTCGTCAAGATTGGCTTCAACTCCGCGATGGTCTTCTTCGGCCAGACTTTGCGGTCGGTCATGATGGCGTTGTTGAGCGCGGAGTGACACGGCCAAGTTGGTTCAACGGGAATCTGCGGAATGACTTTCGTGATGACCGATTTCGCAGTGACCGCGTTCTGCGTCACGTTGGATATGACCATCTCCACAGTCACATGCGCTTCGTCCGTCTTCCAACAATCGTAGTCGGTGATCATCGCCATCGTCGCGTAGGCGATCTCGGCTTCGCGGGCGCACTTGGCCTCACCGAGATTCGTCATGCCGATGACGTCGTAGCCGAGCTTGTGGTTCGTGGTGGATTCGGCGCGTGTGCTGAACTGCGGCCCTTCCATGTTGACGTAAGTTCCACCGTCGTGGACGCGCGCTTTCTGGACGCGAGCGGATTTCAGAAGCAACTGTCGCAACTCTTCGCAGATCGGATCCGCGAACGCCACATGCCCCACGATGCCGCGCCCGAAGAACGTGTGTTCAAAATCGCGCTTGGTGCGATCCAAAAATTGGTCCACCAGCACGATGTCGCAAGGTTTGTATTTTTTTTGGAGCGAACCGACCGCGCTGACGCTGATGATCCACGCGACGCCGAGTTTCTTCATGGCCCAGATGTTGGCGCGATGGTTCAACTCGCTCGGCAGGATGCGATGTCCGCGAGCATGACGCGGAAGGAAGACAACTTCACGTCCGGCGAGTTTGCCGGTGAGCAGTTCATCCGACGGCGGACCGAACGGCGTTTTGATCTTCACCCATTTTTGATTGGTGAAGCCTTCGATGTTGTAAAGCCCGCTGCCGCCGATGATGCCGATGCGATGTTGTGACATGGGATTTGTTTAACCACGAAACACACGAAACACACGAAAAATATGGTTGTTCTCTCTTCTCGGTGGAGGCGCCGAATAGTGACGCGACCGGAAGAATGGATTAACGCTCGCCCTCACCCTTTCCCTCTCCCCCGAGGAGAGGGCCGGGGTGAGGGAGGTCGTCATCAAAACTTGTCGCTCAACTCTTCATACGGCTTTCGCAGTCCACGCGCTGCGAGCGAGGGGCCGCTCGCGGTCCGTCGGAGGAATCACTTCGACTCGCTGGCCCAGACCCAGTCGCCTTTGGTCAAATCCACGGAGGGAGTCTTGCTGGAAGTCATCACCACCGTGCCGCCATCGTCCTTCTCATTCCAACCGACGGAGTAGAGGATGAAGCCGCCAGTTTCCGTGCGCCGATATTTCAGCGGCTGACCGTTGATGACATCGTGCGGGAGTTTGGCGATGAATTGCGGCACGAGCGCGTTGAGGGATTCGGGAGATTCACCGTGCGCGAGCCGGTGACGTTCGAGCGCGATACCCACGCGCGCAAGATCGAGCGATGCCTGCGCCCGGACGAAGCGCGTGGAAGCTTTCTCGATGGCGGGCAGGAGCATTCGCGAGAACAAATTATAAGGACTGATGTTGGATATCTCTGCGTCAAACGCCTGCTTGGCGGCTTTCGCTGCAACGGCATCATACCGTCGCTCTTTTAGATCAATCATCCGCAGCGTGTGTTCGGTGTGAACTCGCGCGATGGACGCCTTGTTTTGCTCAAACCAGCCCGATGGAATCTGCCGAGCGAAGTATCGGCTAAGATCAACAGTGTTATCAGCGACTTCATCGCTAAAGCCAAGGTTGTGAAGCTGCTCTGGTCTGCGTTTGAGATACTCAACGATGTCGCAGCCGAACGCCCGCTCGCCACGCATGGCGAAGTTGTATTCAGTCAGAAAATCAAGCCGCGCCAATTCTGCATCAAGCGCGACAAGTTGAGCGTCATTCCAACGGCGATCCACCACGCCTTCCCAGACTGGTTGCATCTGGATGTCGAAAATCGCGATGGCGACGAGGTGAGAAATAAGGACCGGCTCTATGACAATGGCGTCGTTCAGGCGCGACATCAGCTTGATGTTGGCGAGCGCGCTGTCTGTCTGGTTCGCCGCGAGTTCAGCGACGGCGCGAAGTCGTAGCGACAGGCAGATCCCTTTTGCATACGCCAAGTGCGGCAGCAGGATGGAAGCTTTATCCTCCTGGTCGTAGGTCAGTGGAAACCGCGCGTGCGGCAGTCTGCTCGCAGCGCGAAGTTCTTCAACGGCTTTTGTGTGATGGCTCAATGCCAGCAAAACATCCGCTGCTGGATCGCCCGGCACAGACGGCACGGGAAAGTCATTGCTGATGCTCGAAGCCCAGCGGTAGTAAGCCTGCCATGATTCGAGATTGATGCGATGGCCAGTCTGCCAGGTGCCACTTTTGTTCGTGTTCACCAGCCGTTCATTTCCCTCCAGTTCAATTTTGAGCCTCAGAATGCCGGGTCGGTTGGTTGGGCCGACAGTTGCATATCGACCGGGATACCAATTCGAAAAGCGTTCGTTGCCAGTGTGTGCCAAAATCTGATCCGCCCAGATCGGTTGCATGGCGAAGTTCTGATCGTCCGGCACGGCGGGAGGCACAAGATCTTCCAGCGACAGCTTCTCGCCCCGTGCTTCGAGTTCGGCCTTGCAACGATTCCACGCGTGTTTGCCTCGAAAGTTTTCCACCGCATAAAACAAGGCAATCAATGTAACCAAGCAGGCTAGGCAAAAAATGAACCTTTTGAAATTCCGCCAGCAACAAATCCAGCGGATAAACCAACCGACGACCATGAACAGAAGGGAAATACCAATCGCCAAGCCGAGTGCTGGTAATATGTGTTCGGCAGGATTGTGGTTCTGTGCTGATGCAAGTCCGAGCCCCAACAGAATCACAAAAGCTGTGACAGCCAACAGGGCGAACCAAGCGAGCACTTTGCGGCGACCTTGCCACGGACGGGTCCAGACCGATTTGGGTTTATCGTTCATAGAGATTCAGATCAAACGCTGGCGGTGTCCTCACGACGCTGGCTGCGCGGGCCGGGAACGCTAGTTTTGAGACGATCCATCGGTTGCGTTTCGGGGCGGCCCACGAGTTCAGCGTATAACAGGCGTTGTTGCTTGAGGACTTGTAATGTTTCCGGGGTTGCGGGAGCGGATGCGGCGGTCGTCAAAGTTGTCTTGGGGCTTTCAACCGTCGCCAGATGCAATGTGATGATGATAGCCCACGCCGCACCGAGACCAGCCCATGCAGCACGCCGAGGGCGCAGGAGCGTTGATAGTTGATGGATGATAGTTGATAGAGCAAATCCGTGGTGCGTGACGCGTGGTGCATGAGGGGAAGCAAAGTTGCTCTGCGCGGTGGTCAGGATTTCCTCGCGCCACGCCGCAGGGATTTCTCGCTGTGGCTGGCGTTGCAATCGTTTTTCAAAGTCATCAGTCTTCATTTGATCTCGTCGTAAAGGGGACGCAGCCGGGCGCGCATTTTGTCTAGGCCATAGCGGTAGCGGCTGGCGGCGGTGTTCAGCGGAATCTCCAGCGCGGCGGCAATCTCCTCGAACGTCAGGCCGGTCCAGAGTTTCAGGTGAACCACTGCGCGTTGGTCGGCGGGTAGTTCGCCAAGCGCGTCAGCCAGTTCGGTGCGGAAGGCGGCTTCGTCGGGGTCGCTGGTCGGGGCGAATGCGGAGAAGTGTTCCGCGCCAAATTGCTCGTGATGTCTGTCGCGGGTGCCGCGTCGTCGCATCTGGTCAATGGCGGCGTTGTGGGCAAGGCGGAGCAGGAAGGCGCGTTCATCGCGGGCGGTGGCGAGCAAGTCCGGTTGGCGTGCGAGCTTGATGAAGATTTCTTGAAGCACATCGCGCGTGTCGTTTTCGTCGCGGGTGAAATTCAGAAGAAACGCGAACAACGCCTGGGCGTGTTCGTCGTAGAGCCTTTCGAGAGTGGGCGGCATCTGAATTCTTTCCAACATGACGCGCGCCGGGAGGAGATTTGTCT
>JANNAO010000080.1:0-1846 GCA_031384405.1 Verrucomicrobiota bacterium
TTCCTTAAAGTTAAAGGCAAAGAACCCATAACGAAAGGAAGCGGATGAAAACCGAAACCAAGCGTCCCCAAACCCTGCGGGAGGTTGAGATGGAAGTGGAAGCCGAGGGACGCGAGTGGACACGTCAACGACTCCAACAACGACTCCAAGCCGAAGCCGGACAACACGGCGACGTTTTCCCCCTTGGCGGCCAGCGGCTGGTGCATCGGCGCACGCGCCCGATGCAATTGAACACCGGCGTGGGGATGATCCAACTTGAGGTGCTATACGGTCAGTATCCGGCGGATCAGCGCTGGGGCTGTCCGGTGCGCGAACATTGGGGGCTGACCAGCCATCAACAACTCAGTCTGGCTCTGGAAGACAAACTGACCTTCACTGTGACAGCCACCTCCACCTACGAGGCGGCGGCGGCGTTGGCGCAGAAGGGGGAGTCGCCGTTGCCTCGCTCTCCTCAACTCATGAACGCTTCAAAACGAAAGACCCTGGAGCACCAGTCTGTGACCGGCTTACGGCAGACAACGACGAGACAACTTACAACTGCTTCATCACCTTCGCCGCCGCGCTCACCGTCTTCTCGATATCCGCCTCGCTGTGCGCGGTTGAAATAAATCCCGCCTCGAACTGCGAAGGCGCGAGATAAACTCCCGCATCGAGCATTCCATGGAAAAACTTTTTGAACCGCTCGCGATCCGCCTTCATCGCATCCGCCAGATTCCAGACAGGTTCACTCGTGAAATAACCGCAGAACATCGAACCGCAACGATTGAACACCACCGGCACGCCCGCAGAGTTCGCCGCAGCGCGCATCCCGGCTTCCAGCAACGCGCCCAATTGTTCAAGCCTCGTGTAAGCCGGAACAGCAGAGGGGAAAATGGGGAAAGGAGAAAGGGAGACTTCGCAAGCGGACGTTTTCTTCTCCTCTGCTCCTTTTCCCCCTTTCTCCTTTTCAACTCCACCATCAGTCAGAGCCTCATCACGTCGGCTGCTACACAACTCTTGAAGCGCCGCAATCCCCGCCGCCATCGCCAGCGGATTCCCGCTCAACGTACCCGCCTGATACACCGGGCCGAGCGGCGCGAGATGATCCATGATGTCCGCCCGTCCACCGAACGCCCCCACCGGCAAACCACCGCCGATGATTTTTCCAAGACACGTCAAATCCGGCGCGATGCCGAATCGCTGCTGTGCTCCGCCCGGTGCGAGACGAAAGCCCGTCATCACTTCGTCGAAGATCAGCAACGCACCATTCTCCGCAGTGATCTTCCGCAGAAACTCCAGCCAACCCGGTTTTGGAACGAACAACCCAGCGTTGCCCGCCACTGGCTCGACGATGATGCAAGCGATCTGATCCTTGTTCGCCGCGAACGTCGCTTTGAGCGGCTCGGTTTCGTTGTAGGGCAACACCAGCGTGTGCTTCGCAAAATCCGCCGGCACACCCGCGCTGTCAGGATGGCCAAACGTCAACGCACCGCTCCCCGCCCGCACCAGCAACGAATCCGCGTGACCATGATAACAACCGTCGAACTTGATGATCTTGTCGCGCTTTGTGAATCCGCGCGCCAGCCGGATCGCGCTCATGCACGCCTCCGTGCCAGAGTTCGTCATCCGCACCTTTTGCACAGACGGCACGAGCGAGCAGATCAATTTCGCCATCGTAACCTCGCCGGGATGCGGGATGCCGAAGCTCGTGCCGAAATCCGCAGCAGCTTTGATGGCGGAAATGATTTTCGGATGCGCGTGACCCAAAATCGCTGGCCCCCAAGTGCCGACGTAATCAATGTATTCATTCCCGTCCACGTCTGTGACGCGACAACCGCTGGCTTTATTGACGAAGAACGGTTTCCCG
>JANNAO010000146.1:0-4423 GCA_031384405.1 Verrucomicrobiota bacterium
CTGAAACGCTCGCGGGCCAATACCATTCCGTCTTCAAGGGCCAGGGCATGAACTTCGACGAAGTGCGCGAATACCAGCCCGGCGACGACGTGCGCGCGATCGACTGGAACGTCACCGCGCGGATGAATCATCCGTTCATCAAGAAGTTCGTCGAGGAACGCGAACTCACGCTCATGCTCGTCGTGGACGTGAGCGGCTCGGGTCGGTTCGGCTCGCGCGACCAGTCCAAGCGCGAACTTGCCGCCGAGATCGCCTCGGTTCTCGCCTTCTCCGCCATCCGCAACAACGACAAGGTCGGCCTCATCCTCTTCAGCGACGAAGTGGAAAAATTCATCCCGCCGCGCAAAGGCCGCAGCCACGTCCTGCGCGTCATCCGTGAAGTATTGTTCTTTGAGCCGAAGCGGCGCGGAACGGATTTGAATGCCGCGCTGGAATTCCTGCTCCGCGTGCAATCGCACAAAGCCGTCGCTGTGGTCGTGTCGGACTTCATCGGCTCGCCTGCTGAAACCAAACGCGAAGGTAGTCGCCGGCTGCGTCCTCAGATGATGTTAATGGAATCATTGGCCCAAGCCTCATTCACGATGCTCAAGCAAGTGAACCGCCGCCACGACGTCGTTGCGGTGCAGATCACAGATCGTTACGAACTGGAATTACCCGCGCTCGGTCGCCTCGTCCTCCGCGACGCGGAAACCGGCGAGGTCATCGAGATCAACACGGGCGATGCGCGAAAGCGCGCTGCTTTCACCGAACGTCAAACCAAAGCGCAGACAGACACGGCGCGACTATTCCGTTCGGCGGGGATTGATTCGATTCAACTCCGCACAGACCAACCCTACGGCGTGGCACTGGCGAAATTCTTCGAGACACGGGAGAAACGGAGGCGGCACGGATGATTAACTTGGGACAAAGAATGTTTAACGCTCGCCCTCACCCTAACCCTCTCCCCCAAGGAGAGGGAACAGGATGTGAATGCTTTCTGATATTCGGATGCGCCTCTGGCAAATCCAGTCGCATGTGTTCACGAGAGACGGCGAATAACTCTCCCTCTCCCGGGGGAGATGGCCGGGGTGAGGTCGGTTGTTTCCACTAACTCATGGCCACGAACCAGACAGTTTTAATCGCCAACGCGACGGACATCCGCGACATCGCGCCACCGATAGATATTCCCAGCGGCTTGGCTTGGCTTTGGTGGACTCTCTGCGCACTCGCCGTAGTGATCGCCGCCATGCTCGTCTGGCGTTGGTGGCGGAAACGCGCGACGCCAGCTCCGGTCATCCCAGCCGTGCCAGCTCATGTTCGCGCCAAGCAAAAGCTGCAGGAAGCCCTCGCGCTCATCGCGCAGCCGAAGCCATTCGTCATCGAGGTGTCTGATACCACGCGTTGCTACCTAGAGGAACGATTCCAATTCCACGCACCAGAACGCACGACGGAGGAATTTCTCCACGAACTCCAACGCACGGAGCTACTCACTCGCGAGCAAAAGGAAAGTCTCAGTCAGTTTCTCGCAAGCTGTGATCTCGTAAAGTTCGCCAAGTATGAACCGGGCGAAACCGAATTGCGCGACTTGCACTCGTCCGCCTTGCGACTCGTCGAAGAGACTGAACCGGTTGCCATAAATCCTGAATCGAAATGACGTTTGGTTATCCATATCTACTTTTGCTGCTGCTGTTGCTGCCGCTCGCAGCGTGGTTGAAAGGCCGACGCGGCCAACCGCCGTCATTCGTCTATTCCTCCACGCAACTGTTGCGCGGCTTTCAGGAAATCACCAAATCAAACGCCGGCGGATTCCTCGCAGCGTTGCGCTGGCTCTCGTTGGTTTTATTCATCATCGCGCTTTCACAACCGCGCCTCACCAAGTTCGACACAACGAAGGCCACGGCCAGCGGCGTGGACATCGTGGTGGCGTTCGATTTGTCCGGCAGCATGGCGGCGGAGGATTTTGAGATCAAAGGTCAGCGCGTGAATCGCGTTGTGATGGCGAAGGATGTTTTGCAGAAGTTCATCGCACAGCGGCGCAGTGATCGCATCGGGCTTGTCGCGTTTGGCACGCAGGCTTACATCGCATCGCCCATCACGCTAGATCACGATTTTCTTTTGAAGAATCTGGAACGAATGGACCTCAACACCATCAATGGCAATCAAACCGCCATCGGCTCGGCTCTCAGCACTGCGGTCAACCGGCTGCGCGAATTGAAGTCCAAGAGCAAGATCGTGATCCTGATGACCGACGGTCAGAGCAATGCGGGCAAGATTGATCCGCTCACGGCAGCGGAAGCAGCAAAGGCGCTCGGCGTGAAATGCTACACTATCGGCGTCGGCACGCGCGGGCAAGCTCCGATGCCCGGCACGGATATGTTCGGTCGGCGCGGCTATCAGATGGTGAACGTGGACATTGATGAGGTGACGCTGACAAAGATTTCCGACATGACCGGTGGAAAATATTTTCGGGCGGACAACGCGGACACGTTCGGGGCGATCTACGATGAGATTGATAAACTGGAAAAGACCGAGGCAGACGTGAAGAAGTTCGCGCAACACACGGAGTTGTTCGCATGGCTGATCGCGGTGGGCATCGTGCTGCTGACGGCGGAGATTGCGCTGGGACAAACAATACTTAGGAGACTGCCGTGAATTATATCAGCAGACTGATTCCGCAAGGTCTTGGAGTGCGCCAGCCCTCTGGCGCTATTCGTCGCCAACCACACGCACGCCAAAGCGGCAGAGGGCTGCCGCAGTCCAAGACGCTTCGCGACTGATCTGTCATCATGCATTTTGAACATTCCAACATTCTTTGGCTGCTGCTGGTGATCACGCCCGCGCTCGTCGTGTTTTTTTGGTGGGCGATGCGTGAGCGGCAGCGGCTGATGACTCAATTCATCCAGGCGCGATTGCTGCCCAGCTTAATCTCCGGCGTTTCACCGACGCGGATGAAGGTTCGCTTCGTTCTCATCACTGTGGCGGTGATGATGCTGCTCATTGCACTTGCACGGCCTCAATGGGGATTCACCTGGCAGGAATCGAAGCAGAAAGGTTTGGACATCGTCGTGGCGATTGACACCTCGAAGTCCATGCTCGCGGAAGACATCGCGCCGAATCGCCTCGCTCGCGCCAAACTCGCCGCGCTTGATCTGATGCAGCAGGCGAAGTCGGATCGGCTCGGACTGGTGGCGTTCGCGGGCGGCGCATTTTTGCAATGTCCGCTGACGATTGATGACAATGCTTTCAAGCAAAGTGTCGAGTCGCTGGACGTGAACATCATTCCGCAGGGCGGCACGGCGGTGGCTGAAGCCATCAACACCGCGTTGGGTGCTTTCAAGGAGGGCGATAACTTCAAGGTGCTCGTGTTGTTCACCGACGGTGAAGACAACGACGAAAACGCTGTCGAGGCCGCGCAAGCCGCCGCGAAGGAGGGCATGAAGATTTTTACCATCGGCATCGGCACGGCGGAGGGCGAACTCTTGCGCGTGAAGGACGCGAAAGGTCGCACCGATTACATCCGCGATGACGAGGGCAACGTGGTAAAGTCACGCCTGAACGAAGCGTTGTTGCAGCAGATCGCTGGCGCAAGTGATGGCGGATTCTATCTGCCGATGCGCGGCGCGAAGACGATTGATACGCTTTACGAAAAAGGACTCGCGCCGCTGCCTAAGTCGGAAGGTCAGGAGAAGTTGGTGAAGCGGATGCATGAGCGTTATCACTGGCCGCTCGGTCTGGCGATTGTGTTGTTGCTGGTGGAGATGCTGATGCCGGAACGGAAGCGGGTGAGGGAGTCTAAAGGCCAAGGTCTAAAGGCTAAAGTTGAAGCTTCTGCTGCGATGTTGCTCATGGCTTTCTTGCTCGTGCCCTCCGCAAGCAAAGCCTCACCTGCGGACGCATTGAAAGATTTTAACTCCGGCAATTTCACCAATGCGCTGACGGAATACGAGCGGTTGCTGAACGAACAATCCGCGAAGCAAAAGCCGGAAGACCCGCGCCTGCATTTCAACGCGGGCACTGCGGCATATCGCGCGACGAATTACTCCATCGCCATCCAGCACTTCAACGCGGTGTTGGCCGCGCAGGACATCAAGCTCCAGCAATCGGCTTACTACAATCTCGGCAACACGCATTTCCGGCTCGGCGGTCTGGCGGAGGATTTGGACAAGTTGGAGGAGGCGTGGAAGGAAGCGATCAAGCAATACGAACACGCCGTTGCGCTGGACAAGACGGATGAAAATGCCGTGTTCAACCTGGCGTTCGTCCGCGAGGGGGTTGAACAGATCAAACAATTCAAGGAAGCGATGCGCCGCGCGAAGAGTGATGCGGACTCGGCGGTAAGGCAGAGGAATTATCGTCGCGCGGTGGAGATCATGGACGGGTTGATGCAGAACCAGATCGCGGCGAAACAATTCCAGGAGTTCACCAAGAAGTTGAAGGACATTGA
>JANNAO010000276.1:0-8850 GCA_031384405.1 Verrucomicrobiota bacterium
CGGCGCGCACGGAGTGACGCGCCCTACCTTTGTGTATCCGCGATTTCATTTTGTCCTCACGCTCACCTGAAACGCCCCGGGCACGAGCTTGTCTGACGCCACGATCAAATACCCACCACCGCAGCCCGAATACATCGCACCGGGATAACTTCGCTGGTAAACCTGCAACAACGCCATCAGATCGAGTTTGATTAACGGATGACGCACGACGCGTGGCAGCAATGTCTCCCAGCATTTCATGTTCAAATTGAACGATGCACCAAGCGCTTTCACATCACGACGACGAATCGCAGCGAAGCAGTCCTGGCCGGATTGACCAAGACGCGCGACCCATTTTGGATCGAGATTCTTTTTACCGAGCGGATCGTAGCCAAGCGGTCGCGGCTCGACAGGCAGCAGATGCAAAACTTTTTCCAACCATCGCGCCGTGCGGCTGTCGGCGAGCGATTCGATGTGCGACGGGAACACGCCGCCCTCGATTGAGTGATCATAGTCGAGACGGTTCACGCCGGGATAAACCAGACCGATCATGTCCTGTGAACCGCTGGGTTGCGATTTGCCTTTGTTCTCGGCGATGTAAAGTTCGCGCACCAAATCAGCAGGTGGACGATTGGGAAGTTTGCCTTTCCACAATTTCATCGCAATGGCGCGAGTGCCGCTGGCGATGCCAGAGCGATCCATCGGGCGAAAATTTGGCTCAATCTGCACAACAACCATCGAGCCGGGCGGCTTGGGGTTGTGACGCGAGACGAACGGCTGATCAATCCAACCGCCTGCAAGTTGCAGGCGATTGGGGATGAGTCCAAAGAACTCCGAGATGGACGGAGTGGAACTTTTTTTCATCAGCCGATGCCTACGCGCTTGCCGGCCTTGCGATAGTTGTATTGCTCTTTGATCCACTTGTAGGTGGCGGCAAGTCCTTTATCGAGCGTGGTGTTGGGCTCCCACTTGAGAACTTTCTTGATGAAGGTGTTGTCAGAGTTGCGACCAGCCACACCTTGTGGCGCGTTGAGGTTGTAACTGCGCTTCATCTTCACGCCCGCGATCTTCTCGACCTTGCTGACAAGCGTGTTGATGGAAACGAGTTCGCTCGAACCCAGATTGATCGGTGTGGCGATGAGGTCGTCGCAATGCGTGATCATGTCAATGCCCTTCACGCAATCGTCAATATACATGAAGCTCCGGGTCTGCTCGCCATTGCCCCAGATGTTGATGCTCAAATCCTTTTTATCAATCGCCTCGATGACTTTGCGGCACATGGCAGCGGGCGCTTTCTCGCGGCCACCATCCCAAGTACCGTTCGGGCCATAGACATTGTGGAAGCGCGCGATGAAGGTCTTCATGCCGCGTTCGTGCCAATATTCTTCGCAGAACATTTCGCTGACGAGCTTCTCCCAACCGTAACCGCGCTCGGCCATCGCCGGATAAGCATCGGATTCTTTCAACGCGCGAACCTTCGGGTCTTTCTGCAAGTCTGTGTTGTAGGCGCAGGCGGACGAAGAATAGAAGTAGCGACGTGTGCCAGCCTTGTAAGCGGCTTCAACCATGTGCGTGTTGATGAGAATGGAGCGCAGACATTCGACGCGGAATTTCTCGATGAAACCCATGCCGCCCATGTCGGCAGCGAGGTTATAGACTTCAACTGCGCCTTCACAGACGCGATGGCAATTTTCTTCGCTGCTCACGTCGAGACAGAGATTTTCGACGCCGGGCACGGTGAGATACCATTCGTAGATCGGCTTTTTATCCACGGCGCGAATGTTGGTGAATCCCTTTTTTGTGAAGTGCAACGCGAGGTTGCCGCCAATGAAACCGCCCGCGCCAGTGATGACGATCAGGTCGTCTTTTTTCGTGGGCGGTGTCTTTTCAACAATACGTTTTTGTGTGTGCATGATTGATAAATTGAGTTCAGTGAGGCCGCAGAATGCCATGATGAGGGCTTGCGGGCAATCCCCATTCAAATCCAGATACGCATCTCCGCAGCACTCCCGAAGCCGCCCCGGTTGAACTACCAATTCTCGTCAAACCTACGCGCTGCACCTTGCCATTCGCGTCACACGATTCTATTGTCGGGCGTAACGAAACATTTCCGCGATATGAAACAACGCTTGATTTACGGTCTGGTCACGACGGTGCTCGCACTGAACCTCGTTCTCGGTGCACGGGTCTATTTCGCTTCCGCCTCCGCCGCTGAAAAAGATTCGCCGTATCCCAATCTGGAATTGTTCTCGTTCGTCATGGAGAAAGTCCGCCGCGATTACGTGGACGGAACAAATCTCACCTACCAGCAACTCGTGCATGGTGCGTTGCGCGGCATGGTGGATACACTTGATCCGCACAGCGAATTCCTCGATCCCGAACGTTACAAAGAACTCCAGAACGATACGCAGGGACAATTCGGCGGCCTCGGCATCGTCATCCATATCCGTGACAGCTATGTGACCGTCGTCACGCCCATCGAAGACACGCCCGGCTATCGCGCCGGAATCCTAGCTGGAGATCGGCTGTTGAAGATTGACGGCAAGAGCGCGGAGAAGATGTCTGTTGAAGACGCGGTAAAACTTTTGCGCGGCGAACCCGACACCGATGTGACGCTCACCCTGCAACGTCCGTCCTCCAAAGAAACAAAGGAATACAAACTCACACGCGCCGTCATCAAGGTGGACATGGCCAAGGACGTGAACGGTAAAAAAGAATTCCCGCTGCTCGACAACAAGATTGGTTACGTGAAACTCACGCAGTTCGGCGAACGCACCAGCGCGGAACTGGATGCCGCGTTGAAAAAGATGAAGAACGCAGGAATGCAATCGCTCATCCTTGATCTGCGCGGCAACCCCGGCGGATTGCTCGATCAAGCCGTGGAAGTTTGCGAACGTTTCCTCCCGCGCAATCAACTCGTGGTCAGCACCGAAGGCCGCAGCGCGAACAAGAACACCGAGCGCAAAGTCACCGGGCGCAACGGCGAATTCCGCGACATGCCGATGGTTGTCCTCGTCAACTACGGCAGTGCCAGCGCGTCTGAAATCGTTTCAGGTGCGTTGCAAGACTGCGCCGCGCTCGGCAAAAACAAAGCCATCATCATCGGCGAAAAAACTTTCGGCAAAGGTTCCGTCCAGGAAATCATGCCGCTGGAAGGCGGCTCCGCCTTGCGCCTCACCACTTCCAAATACTACACGCCCAGCCACAAGGTCATCCATGAACACGGCATCACACCCGACATCATCGTTCCCATGAGCGACGAGGAAGAACGGCTCGCCCGGCTTCGCGTGATTCCCGGCGGTGCTGAATCTGTGGATGAATCCGAGCGCGAACTCGTTCGCAACGCCCGTGACCCCCAACTCGAACGCGCGATGGACGTACTCAAAGGCGTGACGCTGTTCACCGAGCGTGCTCCATCCGGCAGCAACGCCAAGTCCGGCAAGATCGCCTCACGGTTTGGACGGGATTAAGCCGTCGAGCAAGCAGCTCGCGTCCGCCGTCACTGCGCGCTGACGCGATAGTAACGTTGGTTGTAGAAACGGTGTCGGGAATTTCTCTGCCCTGCCGCTGTCGCTTCAAACAACACGATCTCGCGGTTCGTAGGAGATGCCGCGATGCTCGTCAAGGCGCGCCAACTTCCCGCCTTGAGCGAGTTCCGGTAAAACAC
Source organism: Verrucomicrobiota bacterium (assembly GCA_031384405.1). GTDB lineage: Bacteria > Verrucomicrobiota > Verrucomicrobiia > Limisphaerales > JADLHS01 > JADLHS01. The sequence goes on from JANNAO010000276.1 coordinate 3,647, forward strand.
GTTGTAGGAATGTCCCGCCCACGCTGTGAAACGAATCGCGACCTGTGAATTATTCGTTGGCGAGATTTGCAGCAATGGCGGAACGAGATACTTGAGTTCCAACACCGGAGCATTGTTCGCAGCCTCACGAGTCCCAAAACGTCGGGCGGTGAAGCGTGGCAACTCATCCGCGCAGCGCAACATCCAGCCATGATTGGTGACAGGCTTGTTGATCCACGCTTGCACGTCATCCACCAACTCCGGTGTGGAAGGGAAAATGTAAGGCGATCCCGCCACGTCATAGATGATCTCGAAGGAGCTTTCGATGGATGAATAATCCGTGCCCGGCTGGCCTCCTGGTTCGGCCCATTGATTCGTCGGATAAAACGCGTGCAACCATGTGGCTTCACCGGCTGTCGCGGGCACGCCTTGTCCCGGTTGCGACACGGGAATTTTATTTCCCTCGCCCCACGGCCTGAACATGCGATGCAATCCGAACGCCGTGAAGTCGTATCCGTCAATCGGCTGTTGCGTGACATGAACGGTGAGCTGTGCGGATTGAATCACGGTGTTGGTCGGCAAACCAGAAAGGTTGAAGCGCAACAAGGCCCGATTGCGCGGCCCGTTCTGAGTGGTGCCCGAGTTCATGCCGCTGAACCCGCCGAGGTTGTTCGAGGGCGAAACCTCCAGCAGAGATGTGTCGGCGGCGGGGATGAAGTGATTGGTTGCAGCGACACCCTCCATCGAAGTCAGCCAAGCTAAATGAACCAGCATAGCTGCTAGAATCACTCGTCGGCTCGTGGCGACCATTCGAACACACTTCACAGCAACCCGAGTTCGCCTCGAATCGCCACGTTATCAATGCTGGAGACGCCGCCGGTGAGCAGATTTTCTCCAGCCACAGCGTAGCCTGGGATGATGCGATTCAATTGATTCTGCGTCGAACCGAGATGTTTGCGGATGACTTCGCCAAGGACTGAGCGGTAATCCGTCGAGCGACGAAGATAACCCGCCGTGACGGGATTGATCGTTCCCGCGCCTTCAGCGAATCCCGCTGCAAACATGGTGCCGCAAGTCGCACCGCTGGTAGTGCGCGGGCCGGGCTTCCACGGCAACAGTTCGCTGGCACTGCATCCGAATACGCCGTTGCCATTCGTCGAGCCGTAACCTTTCACAGCACCGCCCGCCACATACATGACACCGGCCTCGGCGTGATCCGTACCGGCATCGTTGTTCTCGACCGAGGTGCGACCAAATTCCGAGAACGTGACAACGATGGTGTTTTCCCAGGTGGCCTTGTCCGCGTAACGGGTGAAATATTTCCGTAGCGCATACATCGCCCATCCGACTTGCTGCAACAGATTGGCCTGAGTGCCCGTTGCGCCGCCTTGACCGCTATGCGTGTCAAATCCACCAAGCTCCGTTCCTGCGATGATCGCGTCGGTGTTGTTCAAGATCATGGCGGCGGCCTTGAGGTTGTTCATGAATCCGGTGCCGCCGGAGTTGTAGGCGTTGGTGGGCACAACCCGCTTGTTGTTGTTCGCCGCGCCGCCTGGACGCAGTGAACCGCCATTCTTCGCATCACTCGTCGGGAACAGATAATAGCCATCGGCGTCATTGCCCGCTCCGGGATACCAGGCTGTATCGCCGTCCGTTTTGATGTCGTCACGGAACACATTTCCAGATTCGTTGAAATTCAGATTGCCGAAAACGCGCAGCGTGTTGGTCATGTTCTCGTACTGCATGTCGAGCATCTCGCGACTGAGTTTCTTGGAGAACGGATGATAGTTCGCCCCCGCAATCGCATTGAACGCCTTGTTGTCGCCGGTGGTCGTGGGAATCCCCAGCAGATCGTAACGCGTCGGGTTGGTGAGATTCGTCATCGCCGCCGCCGAGCCGCGCATGATGAGTGGCAATGCGGACTGGATCGTCACGCCCGTGAGCGGTGCGGTGTTGGCGAGGCCGGACTCGATGATGGTGCGATAGAAGATGCCGTCCTTGGACAGATTCATGTTGGGGTTGCCATTCTCCCAATAGTTCTGCGAATCAAAATGCGAGCGCGATTGTTTGGGATACGCCACGCGATGAATCATCGCGAGATCGCCCGATTGATAGACCGGCGCGAGAAACTTCAACGCCGGATGCAGCGCGGCGAATCCATTGCCAGTCTTGATGGCGTTGGCGTAGGCGAAGACGTTGTCGTTCGTGCCGCGAAACGTGTCTTTGTTCAAATAAACCGTCGGATCGAAGATCGGACTCGTCGCCGAATAATCCACGCCCGCTTCTTTGTTGATCCGAATCGAGTTTCGGATGCTGGCATACGCCGAGTCCTCGATGGGGATGATGTTGTTCAAGCCGTCGTTGCCAAAACGCAGCCAGATGAAGAGAACTTTTTTGCCGTTCAACCCGATGCTGCCCTCGGCCAACGCGCGCTTCATCACGAAGGGAACGTCCACGAGCGTGGAAAGAGCGGCGGCCATGCCGATCTTGGCGGAACGGCTCAGGAATGTGCGGCGTGAGTAGATGTTGAAGTTGTTCATGGATTATTGCTCCTGGAATCGTGGCATCGTCATCAGCATCGAGACAAGTCCGCGCACGCGGGTGTCGTAGTCGCTGATGCCGGATGAAAATGGTGACGACGCGATGCCGTCATTTCCGGTGTTGAGAAAACTGACTCCAGCATCGCGATACAGTTTGAGATTCGCCGCGCCTTCAGCAGGGTAAAGTATGCCGAGGAAATAATCCGTGACGTCGCCCGCATTACCCCAACTGGTGGAGGGCACTTTTGCCTTGAGCAAGCCGACCGGATCGCACTGATTATTGCCAGCATCATCACCGACTCCCGCGTTGAGGAATGTCTGGATGTAGCGGATGCGTTCCACGAGTGTGCCCGCGCTGACCCAGTTCGCGCCATTCTCGGGATAACCATCCGGCGCGTCGCGATCAAAGAGATTCATGCCGCCCATGCGAGATAGCGGCGTGGACATGGAGTAACCGTCCGTGAACGCGGTGACGCCCGTGCCACCGTTCGTGCTGGCGCGCAACGCCCGAACCGCGCTGGTCACGAACTCGAACGGCGTCTTCACCTTCTGCGCGTTCGCCGTCTGGCTGCGAAACAGGTCAGAGTTGAAGATCACGCTCAACACGGAGCGCAAGTTACCTTTGGGCGAACTGTTCTCCCACGCGAGCATACATTGATGCACGAGTTCGGCCTCGGCGGAGCGGTTCGGATCGGTGTAATCGTAGAAATAATAATCTGGTGAATCCGTAAGCGTGGTCGGGTTCGGGAACTCATCATGCACGAAGAGGCGACACAGTTTCACGCTGATGTATTCCTGCGTGAACGGCTGGTTCGCCATGTGTGCGATGACGTCGTAGCCGTCTTGAATACCGTTAGTGCCGGAACGCGGCGGCAACGGGAGTTGATAGCTCGCGCCAGCCCACGGCGGACCGAAGCGCGCGGGAACTGTCTTGCTGGCAAAGATCGGTGACCGGTTCGTGCCGTAGTTGGCGGACTTGAAGTTAAACGCCCAGGTGCCGATTGTGTTCGTCTTGCTGGTGGTGTTCGCACCGGGATAAAGCGTGACCGACGCAGCGGCGAATGGATTGTTGGCGTTCACCGTGTCCACCAACTCCACTGACCAACCCGTCCACGCGCGCGACAAGCCTACGATGTCGTTCTGATCATAGCCGTTGTCCACGCCGTAGGCGTAAAGCTCCAGCAGTTCACGCGCGTAATTTTCATTCGCGATGTTAGCTCCATTGCCTTTGCTGTTCACCGTGTCGAGAAAAACGATCTGTGCCGGACTCTCGGCACTGATCCGCAGCATATCGTAGAAGGTGCAATTGGGATTCAACATCGCGTTGCGCCATTTGCTCATCTCGCGCCATTCCCAATCCGCCGCCAAGATGCCCGCCTCCGTCCCGCTGTAATTAAAGTTATCAATGTAGTCGCGGCTCTTGGTGTGTTGCGTCACGAAATGATTCTCCCAGAACTGCGAGAGTATCTCAAAAAGCTGCCGCTTGGAACTGACCGCGTGTGAACTGAACCACGCACGATAATCACTCAACCCCGCACCCGCATCGAGCAGACGGCGATAATTTCCTTCCACGGTGATGTCTGGCGTGGCTTTAAGTTGCGTTCCAGTTGCCAAACCACCTGAATTCAATTCTGCGCTGGCCGTCACGCCAAGCGTCGTGGCGCGATACCAGAAGCTCACTGTGTAGGTCTGCCCATTCACCAATGCGATATCCTGATAAAGGGATTGCGTTGATGATGCGCTACCGCCAGATGTGCCGACCAATTTGAGCGAGTAACTTCCAGAACGCGCCATGTCTCCCACCACCACGCTGTTGGTTTTATACCGATCGGCAAACAACCAGGAATTCGTCGAACCTGTTTCAAATCCACCATTCACCACCAGATTCGCCCCCGACTCCGGCACACTGCCCAGCACCAGTTTTATGTCATCGAGATAACATGTCCCCGCACCGGACATATAAAAATAGATACGCCCCGTCGTCCCCACCTTGCCCGTGGCCGTGGCATAAACCCATTGCGGCGTGGCGGGGATTCCGCCGGGCGTGCTGTTCAATCCGCTGCTGCCCAGTTGCACGCGCAGCTTGTTGGAATTCGTGCTGGGCAGATACCAATACGTCAACACGCACGGATTCGTCGTCGCAAAGCCTGCGGTATTGATGTTCTGCCGCACATGGCTCGAACCTGTGGAGTTGCCACCAGTGGTCGAGATCACACGCAACGCTCCGCTGCCGAATCTTCCCGCGCCCGGAACAACGACCGTTGCCGCATGTCCGCCCACAGCCATCCAAGGAGTAAGAATTGTTCCACTATCAAAGTCTGCGTTGACCAACATGTTCGTGGTCTCGATGTGGGAAAACGCCTTGTTCGTCACCACCACTTCATTCGTCACATTGACGTAATTAGTCACCGTGTAGTTGGTGTAGATGAATGGATTCAACTCGAAGTCATCCAAATAAATATCCCCCGGCGCGGTGGTGAAGAGATAAAAGTTCACGCTCGCCAATGTCCCCGTCATGCTGATGCGAGTCCAGTTCGTGAGCGGATCGGACGGAACAGCATTCGTGATCTCAACCGTGTAAGTATCGAGCGTCTCCGGCACGCCATCCATGTTCAACTGCTCATCAATGTATGCTTGGGGATTGTTCGCGTAAGCCGTGAGGTCATCCGGCGTCGGCCCGTAAGC
>JANNAO010000280.1:0-5946 GCA_031384405.1 Verrucomicrobiota bacterium
CCGCAACGCCGATGGCCTGGAGATTTTTGAACCGCGCGAGCTGCTTCGGCGTGGGTGGCGCGATGAACAACGCCGTGCGGATGCCGGCCAGCGTGAGCTGCTCCAGCGCATCCGTCGAGCCGGTGAAATCGTCGCCGTAGAAAGTGAGAAGGAGTTTGCTCATGCGGGGATGCCGAAACATTCAACATTCAACGTCCAACGCTCAACATTCCACAGGCAGTGATGGGCAATTTTGTGTCGTTCGTTCTCAGGGTGAGACAAGGCGAGTTGGTTTCAAGGACAGTGCGGTGCGTTTCTGAACTGTTCGTAATCAAGGCGAGACGCATCGTTACAAGGGCGGGACAACGAGCGGGTTGGGTGATTGGATTCGTGGATGTTTCAACGCAGCGCATCTGCGTTTCAGCGGTGTTCGTTCTCAGTGCGGGACAGTGCGTGTTTAGTTCAAGACAAGCACGGGACATTTCAGCCGGATGCGTGGGCGTGTAGAAGTGTGTTTGTTTGATTCCGATGCAGATCGTGTGTTGAATGTTGTAGTAGCCTAGTGGATTTTACTTGAGTGGTGTTGTTACTCCACAATGCAGATTGTCTCGCGCTTGGGATGTTGCAATCATCCGGGCATGGCCGTCCAGAATCGCATCGTCAAAGTCCAGAAACGTAACCGCGCGCTTGTCCGATTTGATGAAGATCGAATCGGCAAAGCCATTCTTCGCGCGGCGAGTTCCATCGGCGGTTTTCAACAGGATTTTCTCCCCGGCATCAATGACCGTTTGTTCACCGCGTTCGGTGATGGTGAACATCTCGCCACATTTCTCAGTGATGCCGTGGTCGTGGCCTTGAACGGTGATCCGCATCATCTCATCGCCAACTTCCCGCCCACCATCGAGAAGATTCAGGACGAGGTGCTGCATGTGTTGCGGAGCTACGGTTTCCAGAACACGGCGGACTCCTACGAGTGTTATCGCTGGGGGCGGCATTGGATGCGGGAAGGCGCGGTCAGCACGGAGACGTTTGTGGGAAATGGTTTCTCGCAGGAGCGGATGAAGCTCTCGCTGGATTGGTCGAAGAAGCATCACGTCCACACGGTGGAAGGCGTGAACGAGGCTGTGCGTTCGGGCAAGATCAAGAAGGTGGTGCATGACTCGCTTGATCTTTACGAGAAGTCGCTGGATGAAGCCGCAGACAAGGTGATGGAGCGTATCCATAACGGCGACAAGTTGCGGCTGCTCTGGGTGAGCGGGCCGAGTTCATCCGGCAAGACGACCACGACGGTGAAGCTCACGCAGCGTCTGGAGAAACACGGCCTGCGTTTCCTGATGCTGAACCTAGACGATTATTTCTGGTCGCTCGTGGAGCATCCGACGGATTGGATCAATGATCGCAATTACGAAACGCCCGAGGCGTTGGACATTCAGTTGTTGAATCAGCATCTCCAGCAATTGCTCGACGGTCACACGATTGAGAAACCGATCTACAGTTTCAAGGAAGGTCGCCGCTCTGGATCAAAGCCCATCAAGCTGGAGTCGGATCAGATTCTATTGCTCGATTGTCTGCACGGGCTTTATCCGCCGATGACGGAGGGCATTGATGCGAGAGCGCAGTTCCGGCTCTACATCGAGACGCAGAATGTGTTGCTCGAAGGCGATGGCAAATCGAAGCGGCTGACGAAGTTCACCGACGTGCGGTTGATCCGCCGGATGTTGCGGGATGCGCTGCATCGCAATCACAGTCCGCTCAAGACCATTCTGCACTGGCATTACGTTCGCGCGGGCGAATTGTTCAGCATCATTCCGCTGCAAGGTCTGGCCGATCACATCGTCAACGGCGGCTTTCCGTTTGATCTGCCTGCGCTCAAGCCGTTCTTCTCCGGCAATGACAGTCTGCTGCCGCAGGAAGATGATTTCCGCAGCTACGCCGGGTTCCTTGATGCGAAGATTCGTTACCATCGCGTGAAGACGTTGCTGGATTCCGTGGAGGGATTGTCGAAGGCAGACGTGGCGAATCACGGCATCATTCCGGGCGACGCTGTGGTGCGCGAATTTGTCGGCGGCAGCACGATCAAGATTCCGCACAACGAGTGAAGCCGATCCATTTTCAAAATTGTAGGCGACGAGGTAACGAGTCGTGGTCGTTGCATGTTTGTACAGTGACCGACTCCTCACGTCGTCGCCTACAAAACTCGCACCACGAGTGAATTTCCACTCGCCATCTGACTTCTTGTGAAAATCCTTCCCATCGCTGAACGAGAACTGCGCGTGGCATCGCGTCGAGCGGGGACTTACTGGCTGAGATTCTTCGTGGTCGGCGTTTTGATCGTGATCGCCACTTGGGCATTCCTCGTCACTGGCAGACTTCAGCCGCAGAAAGTCGGCAAGATACTTTTCTACACGCTGACCGGAGGCGTGATGTTTTATTCGTGGCTCGCCGGACTGCGATACACGGCGGATTGTTTGAGCGAAGAGAAGCGCGAGGGGACGCTGGGGTTGTTGTTCCTCACCGACCTGCGCGGCTACGATGTGGTCGTGGGAAAGTTGCTCGCCAATTCTCTCGCCGTCTTCTACTGCGTGCTCGCTGTGCTGCCAGTGTTGGCGATTCCTCTGTTGATGGGCGGCGTGGAAGTGGCGGAATTCGCGCGGCTCGTCATCGCCATCCTCAACACGCTCTTTCTTTCGCTGTGCGCCGGGATGCTGGCGTCTGCCGCGTGCAGATCGGCGCGTGCGTCGCTCTCGTGGACGTTGATGTTGTTGCTGATCGTGAGCGCGGGCAGTCCTTTGCTGGGGATGTGCGAATGGTGGTCGAGAAGCTGGCAAGGGAGCTATCGTTTTGCATTTCTCGTCCCCAGTCCGGTGTTCAACTACTTCGCCGGTGTGGATGATCTTTACAAACGCGGCATGAGCGCAGGATACATCGCGTCACTTTTGAGCGTGCATCTGATCGCGTGGTTGTTCCTGATTCTCGCGAGCCTGATAGTCCGTCGCACTTGGCAGGACAGGCCAGCGTCAGCGGAAGGGATGCGACGGAGCGGTGCGGTGCAAGACATTCTCGAAGGCGACGCTTCTGAACGAAACAAATTCCGCACGCGGTTGTTGAATAAAAATCCATTCTACTGGCTCGCCACCAAACCGCGCCAGCGCGCGATGTGGAGTTGGACACCGCTGGTCATTGGCGCGGTCGCGTGGGGCTGGGGGCTTTGGAAGATCGGTGCGGACTGGCTTAATCCCGGCATGTATGCGACCACGGTGATCATCTTGGGGGTGATTTTCAAGGGCATGATCGGCGCAGAAGCATCGCGGCGGATGTTGGAGGATCGCAAGATCGGTGCGATGGAATTGTTACTCTCGACTCCGTTGACGGTGAAAGAAATCGTGCGCGGTCAACGTCTCGCGCTGCAACGGCAATTCCAGTTTCCGCTCTTGGCGTTCTTGGCCATCGGCTTTGTGTTGATGCTGGCAGGAGCAGGACACCACGACATCGGCGTGGAGGATCGGAAGTATTGGATTGCGACTGGACTGCTTGCGGCGATTGTTTTCATTGCCGACATCGCGGCATTGTTCTGGACGGGCATGTGGCAAGGCTTGTCGGTGAAGAATCCCAAACACGCGTTTGGCGGCACGTTTGTTCCTATCGTGGTCGTGCCGTGGGTGGGGTTCGCGCTGGTGATGACGGCATTCGCGTTATTGCCTCGCCAATTGCAGCCGAAGTTCAACGACGTGACCCCGGGTATTGCGCTGTGGTTCGTATTGTGTCTGCTGGCGGACGCGGGTTTTGGATTCTGGGCACGTCATCAGTTGCTCACTAAGTTCCGCGTGGTGGCGGGGCAGCGATTCCAACCCAAGTCATCGTGGTGGCGGAAATTGTTCGGCATCGCCAGCCAATCATAGCGGAGCGTCAGAGCGGCAACATGACGCAACATTTCACGCCCCGACTTTCTTCTTCACTTCCTTCAATTGCTGAAATTCCGGTTTAGCTGAGTAATATTTATCCAGCGGGTAGCAGCCGGAAATCATCCCGTTGCGCGGCGCGGTGGTGCAATCGCTGAACGTTCGGCAGATCAATTTATTGTTCAGCGACCCTTTCTCAACCGCTTCCGCCAGCATGTTCGGATAACTCAACACCATCCGCCCCAAACCCACCATGTCCGTCCAGCCGTTGCGCACGACGTATTGCGCGACGTGCGGTAGGTATTCTTGCAAGTAGCTGTACGCGGTGCCGATGAGGATAGGCGGGGTGATTTGGTTAAACGAGTGGTTGGTTAAATGGGTTACATCCGTGGTCGCGCTCGCACGCTGCGACTTATTTAACTTATTTAACCTATTTAACTCATTCAACTTCTCCCTCACCTTCCTCACCACATTGAGCTGCCGCGCCACGTCAATCAGCGGATCGTGTGCGGGTTGATACCCATCGCTCGGTGGATACGCGGCGGGCCGTTGGATATGCGGATTGTAGTAAGGCGAACCCGCGCTCAGGTTCAGAATCTTCACGCCAAGCTGCGCGCAAAGTTCCGCGAATTGAAACGTCTCCGTCAGGTCGTAATCAATCGGATTGCTTGCGTTCACTCCGAAGCCGTAGCGATAGGGCAGGGCGAGTGAGTAATCCTCCGGGATGCCCGGACCGAGTTTGCCCGGCTGCGACAGTGCGGGATCCGGCTTGAACGGCACGAAGTCAAACGCACTCAGCCGCACGCCGATCTCAATCTTGTTCCCGCCCGCGCGAATGCCCGCCACGATGTCGCGCAAGATGCGTGTGCGATTTTCAAAACTGCCGCCGAACTTGCCGGGCCGCGTGTGTGCGCCGAGGAACTCATGCAGCAGATAGCCGTGACAATGCTTGATGTCCACGAAGTCTGCGCCCGTGTCCCACGCGATCTTCGCCGCGCGGATGTAGCACTGGATCAACTCCTCGATCTCCGCGTCAGTGAACATTTGCGCATCGCTCGTGACGTTGAACTTGCGATCCAGAATCGGATGCCGGAACGCCACGCGCGGCTCCATGCGTTTCTTGTCAGTCGGCTTGCAGAACCGCCCGGAGTGCGTGAGTTGAAATCCGATGACGAGATCGTCCGTCTTGCCGTATCTCTCCGCGTGCGCCTTCACCAGCGTCTCGCGCAACGACGCGATGCCCGCCTTGTTTTCCTCCGTGATGATGATCTGATTAGGATTCGCGCGACCATCCGAGCGCACCGCCATTGCTTCGCCGCCGTAAATCAACTTCGCGCCGCTCTCGCCGAAGCGTTGCCAGCGCCGCAGCATTTCCTCTGTGACGCCGCCGGTCGTCGTGCCGTCCCAGCCTTCCATTGGATGAATCGCCCAGCGATTGCCGACGCGCTTGCCGTTGATGGTCACGCCGTCAATCGGCTGTGCTAGTGGCGAGGAATCACCGGCAACGATTTGATCTTCGCACGGTAAATCGAGGCCGAGCGATGCGACATGCGCGCGAAAGTCGGCGACAGTTTTCAGCGTGGCGACGCGTGTCAGTTTGAATGGTTCAGACATAAGATAATTTGTAGGCGACGAGGTGACGAGTCGTTTGGCCTGATAAACTTTTCACAGAAGACGACTCCTTACGTCGTCGCCTACAACCGTTGTGTTGGTGGTAAATCATTTCTCCAAGGCAGGCGTGACAGGCTTTGTGTTTTTGGAACTGCGATTCAAATGCGCCGCCAGTTCGGGAACGTTGGCTTCAAGTTCTACGACGGCCAGATCGCAGACGCGGCTCGCGCCGTAGGCGTTCAGGTGCGTGTCGTCGCGCACGGCCGCTGGCGATCCGGCGGCGGCATCGGGCGGGATTTGTTTGAACCATTCCTTCGCGCGCTCCGCTCCGAGCTTCACCAGCTCGGCCTCCGTCCGCGCCGTCAGGTCCAGCAGCGGCACCTTCAGTTCTGCGGCCACGGAACGGACGACGTTCGGATACTCGCCGTGCGAATTGCGGAAGGAGCCGTCGGCCTCG
>JANNAO010000303.1:0-21393 GCA_031384405.1 Verrucomicrobiota bacterium
GTTAAAGCGGTACGCGAGCTGGGTTCAGAACGTCGTGAGACAGTTCGGTCCTTATCCACTGTGGGCGCAGGAAACTTGAGGGGTTCTAACCTTAGTACGAGAGGACCGGGTTAGACGCACTTCTGGTGTGGCAGTTGTTCCATCCGGGGCATCGCTGCGTAGCCATGTGCGGAAGAGATAAGCGCTGAAAGCATCTAAGTGCCAAGCTCCTCCCAAGATATTGTTTCCCGGGGCGCAAGCCCCCTAAAGACCACGGGCAGACTACCCGTTTGATAGGCTAGAAATGTAATCACCGCGAGGTGTTCAGTTGACTAGTACTAATCGGTCGTGAGGCTTGATCGTAACTTTCTTCCTCGGAAGATTGATATACGAATTTAACTCACGAATTGTAATTCCAATTTTCCTATGTGTAGTTTTCAGAGAATGGCCGGATCCTTTATCGGCTCCGCGCTGAAAGGCGCGGAATGTTCTTTATAAAATTTTTTGGTGACAATACCGCAGTGGTCCGACCCGTTCCCATTCCGAACACGGCCGTCAAACACTGCAGGGCCGATGGTAGTAGTCTTATAGATTCTGCGAGAGTAGGTCGTCGCCATTTTTTGCAAAAGACCGGAACAGAAATGTTCCGGTCTTTTTTTATCGAGGACTGCGGATTGTGCCGATCATTCTCTCGGGATGGCGGTCCGCGATCAAACACATGTGGACTTAGTTTATCAACTCAACTAAAACAGACCCATGTGGATTCTCTCCAAGATGACCATTGAACTCGAATTCCGAAGTTCGAAATCAGATTTCCGAAGGGAATCTAAACTTCATAGCCAGAATAATCCCATTGAGTATCCCAATCAGAGCATATTTTTCCCAACTACTTGCCAAAACCGACTTCAAAAATCTGACTTGCGGCTCTTTTTAAATTTTGGGAATTCTACTTGCGAAAGTAGGATCAGCAGAATTAAACCACGTTAAACCAAAACTATGCCCACACTCGCATCAACAGTTGACGGTCTTAAATTTCCAAACCCTTTCGTCATCGGCTCCGGCCCGCCTGGCACAAACCTCAACGTTATCGCCAAGGCTTTCAAGGAAGGCTGGGGCGGCGTCATCGCCAAGACCGTGAGTTTGGATGCGAGCAAGGTCATCAATGTCACGCCGCGTTACGGCAAACTGCACTCCACTGACGGCAAGGAAGTCATCGGTTGGGAAAACATCGAGTTGATCAGCGACCGTCCGTTTAAGATTTGGGAAGATGAATTCAAGAAGATCAAGGACATGTTCCCCGATCGCATCCTCATCGCGAGCATCATGGAGGAATACGAGAAGGGCCGTTGGGTCGAACTCGTCGAGCGTTCGCAAGCGTGTGGCGTGGATGCGTTCGAGTTGAACTTCTCCTGTCCGCACGGCCTGCCCGAACGCAAGATGGGCGCGGCGATGGGGCAAGACCCCGACATCCTCGAAGAGGTTTGCGGCTGGGTGAAAGGCGCGTCGAAGATTCCGTTCTGGGCGAAGATGACGCCGAACATCACGCACATCGAAGACCCAAGCCGCGCGGCACTCAAAGGCGGCGCGACTGGCCTTGCAGCCATCAACACCATTCGCAGCGTCATCGGCGTGAATCTCGACACGCTTCGGCCTGAGCCAAGCGTCGAGGGTTACACAACGCCCGGCGGATATTCGTCGCGCGGTGAAACCGATTGCGCTCCGCATGGTCATGGAAGTGGCGCAACTCATCCGCAGCGAATTTCCTGATCGCTCACTCTCCGCCATCGGTGGCGTGGAGAACGGTCGCGATGCGGCGGAGTTCATCCTGCTCGGCGGCGACACCGTGCAAGTCTGCACCGGCGTGATGAAGTTCGGCTACGAAATGGTCAAGCCCATGTGCGACGAACTGCTCGCGTTCATGGACAAGCACAAGTTCGAGACGCTCGCCGATTTCAAAGGCAAAGCGCTCCCGTATTTCACGACGCACGCCGATCTCGTGAAACGTCAGACCGAACGCAAAGCCGCGCAAAAAGCTGCCGCCGCCGCCGCGCCTGCGAAGAAGATGGTCCAAGCCGACGGCGAATGGACCGGCGACGACTTCGTGAAACAATCCAACGACTTGGCGCGCTAACCAAAGCCTCGTAGAGGCGAAATATATGTAGCCCCGGGCACAAGCCCGGGGTTCGCGTTCCGAATACACACCAAGCCCCGTAGGGGCGAAAGAGAATGAAAATTGACCCCAGAAAAATTATCAGATTTTTTGACGAAAAGTCGAAGGATGAAAGTCATGACGGTTCGGATGTCACAGCAATCATTGGACTCTTGGGGGAAGATTTACTGCTTGGACTTTTGCAACACTACTGGAGGTCAATTGAAGGTGTAGAAAGTAAGATTCTTGATTACAAATGCACCCGTGGCAGCCAAAAGGGTTCAAGGCTGGACGGATGGTTATTGAAATTGAGAGATAAAGGCGAACTTTACCAAGTGGAACTCAAGAATTGGGCAGTTTACGCCATCGGCGGAGCGGAATTAAAATTAGACGCTACCGAGCAAGAACTTGAAGCTTATTCCCTCAAAAGATGGAACCATTATTTCGTGCCCGAAGAGATTCCCCAAGAAAATGTTCGCAAAGTTCTTGAGCCGATGAAGAAGCCATCCGGCTATGAAACTCTCACAGCCCTTCCACTTGTCTGCTTCTGGTTTTACATAGGTGAATCCGCCAACAGTCCATACAGCAAGCGCCGTTATTTGAAAGGCAAAGAGCTTCACATATTCTCTGCGTCAGCATATTTGAGAACACTAAAAGACGAGACCATTGATATAGAGATGCCGCGAGCAGACAGGCGAATTGGCCTCCTTAAGGAACTGTTTACCAGGTAACGATTTAATTTTATGCCCAATACACTTGAATCCTGTCCCAATTTCATCGGCGGCGAATGGATTGAATCCAAATCCGCGCGCACGCCGGTCTTCAATCCTTCCACGGGCGATATCATCGCGGAATGCCCCATCGGCACGACGGCGGATGTGAACGCGGCAGTGGAAGCAGCGCACGCGGCCTTCCCGGCGTGGATGGAAACGCCACCGGTGGAACGCGTGCGGATTCTCGCGCGGTTCAAGATGTTGATGGAGGATAATTTTGAGGACATCGTCCGCTGCAACACGCGTGAGCATGGCAAGACGCTTGTCGAGTCGCGCGGCGACGTGAAGCGTGGCATGGAGGTCATCGAGTTCGCGCTCGGCGTGCCGTCGTTGTTGATGGGCGATGTGATCGAGAACATCGCGCGCGGCATTGATTGCGAAGCGATCCGCCAGCCGCTTGGAGTTTGCGTCGGCATCACGCCGTTCAACTTTCCGGCGATGGTGCCGCTGTGGATGTATCCCATCGCCATCGCGTGTGGGAACACGTTCGTCCTCAAGCCGAGCGAAAAAGTTCCGCTCACCGCCATCAAGATTGCGAAGCTGCTGGAGAAAGCCGGACTGCCGAAAGGCGTGTTGAACATCGTTCACGGCGGACGCGAAGTGGTGGACGCTTTGCTGACGCATCCGAAGGTGAAGGCGATTTCGTTTGTCGGCTCGACGCCCATTGCCCGCTACATCTACGAGGTCGGCACGAAGCATGGCAAACGCGTGCAATCCAACGGCGGCGCGAAGAATTACGTCATCATCATGCCCGATGCCGACGTGGAAAACTCCACACGCGGCGTCATCGAAGCGGCGTTTGGTTGCGCGGGCGAGCGTTGCATGGCGGGTTCGACGGCGGTGGTTGTCGGCGGCGCGGAGAAAACGGTTTTGCCCACGCTCATCGAAGCTACCAAGCGCATCAAGGTCGGCCCGACGGATCGCGACGCGCAGCCGGACATGGGCGCGGTCATCACGAAGCAGCATCGGGATCGCGTGTTGGAATTGATCGAAGCTGGTGTGAAGGAAGGCGCGAAGATTCCTGCGGATGGTCGTGGCGTGAAAGTCAGCGAAGCGCCGAACGGTTTTTATGTCGGCGCGACGATTCTGGATCGTGTCGAGCGCGGCATGACGGTGGCGAAGGAAGAAATCTTCGGCCCGGTGCTCAACGTGATGCACATGGAAGATTTGGATGCGGCCATTGAGCTGGCGAACAAATCGTTTTATGGCAACGGCGCGTCCATCTTCACGCGGAGCGGCAAGGCGGCGCGCGAGTTCAAGCATCGCGTCAATTGCGGCATGGTCGGCATCAACATCGGTGTGCCGGCTTCGATGGCGTGGTTTCCGTTCAACGGCTGGAACGAGTCATTCTTCGGCGACCTGCACATGCAGGGCAAGGAAGGCGTGCAATTCTTCACACAGCAAAAGGTGACGACGAGCCGCTGGTTCAGCTACGGCGAAGGCGACATCTGGCACACGGAAGCGAAGAAGTGAAGGGTTTGACGCATGAGCGAAGCTGACCCTCTCCAGCAAGTCCGGCGCACTTACGTCCACTTCAACAGGCAAACGCTGTCTTACTTTTCAGGCTGCGATTATTTTCGGCTGTCGAGTCACCCACGGATTGTTCGAGCTGTGAAATACGGGTTGAACCGCTACGGTCTGAACGTGGCAGCCTCGCGCATCACCACGGGAAATCACAAGCTTTACGCGCGTTTGGAAACTCAACTTGCCAAATTATTTCAGGCGGAAGCGGCATTGCTGACCAGCACGGGTTACATGACGAATCTGGTGGTGGCTCAGGCGTTGAGCGGACAATTTTCCCATGCACTGATTGATGAACGCGCGCATGTATCGTTGAAGGATGCAGCGCAGTTTTTGAATTGTCCTGTGCTGACGTTCAAGCATCGGGATGTGGCGAGCTTTGCGGATGCGCTGAAGCGTTGCGGCATGGGAGCGCGGACACTGGTGCTGACCGATGGGATGTTTTCGCATGATGGATCGGGTGCTCCATTGCGTGAGTATTTGAAATTGTTGCCGCGTGATGGCTTGATGTGGGTGGACGATGCACACGGGGCAGGGGTGCTTGGCAACACTGGCGGTGGCGCGGTGGAATTGGAGGGAGTGAGTCGTCAGCGCGTCGTGCAATGTGTGACGTTGAGCAAAGCGTTCGGGGTTTATGGCGGCGCGATTCTGTGTTCGCGTGAATTGCGCAAGAAGCTGATGTCGAGTCCCGCATTTGTTGGCAGCACACCGCTGCCGTTGCCATTGGCGAACGCGGCATTGGAGGCGTTGGCTGTGTTGAGTGACGGGAAATCTTTTCGCACGCGATTGATTGAGAATGCGCGCTTGGTGAAGTCCGGTTTGTGCGACGCCGGATTGCAGTTGCCTGATCATCCCGGACCGATCATCCCGCTACACTTCCGCAAGGCGAGTGAGATTGCCCGACTCAAGCGCGTGTTGCTTGCGGCGAAAATCCTCCCGCCACTTATAAATTATCCCGGCGCGCCAGCGGGGGGATATTTTCGATTCGTGATTTCCAGCGAGCATACGCAGGCGCAATTGCAGAATTTGATCCGTGCGCTGACACCGTTTGCCACCATCGCGAATCGCTGATCAAATCTCTGCCAACACTTCCGCCGCGTGTTCCGTGGGTTTGACCTTGAGCCAGATTTTCTTGATGCGTCCATCAGGCGCGATGAGAAACGTGACGCGATGGATGCCCATGTATTTCTTGCCGAGAAAAGATTTCTGCCCCCACACGCCGTAAGCTTCGACGATCTTTTTATCTTCGTCGGCGAGCAGGGTGAACGGGAGTTTGTATTTCTCCACGAACTTGTCGTGGGACTTCACCGGATCAATGCTCACGCCCAGCACTACGGCGTTTTTGGATTTGAACGCGGCAAATTGATCACGGAAAGCGCAGGCTTCCTTGGTGCAACCGGGCGTGTCGTCTCGCGGATAAAAATACAGGACGACGTGTCGGCCAAGAAAGTCTGAGAGAGAAATCCTACCGCCGCCGTTCGTGTTGGTAGTAAAGGCTGGGGCGAAATCGCCTTCTTTGAGTGAGAGCAATGGTTCGTTTGCCACATCGTTGTTTAGGCAGAGTCGAAGGGATAGTAAATCGTAATCTTTTGGGAATCACGGTTGTGGTCCAGATCGAAACAGCCATCCTTTCGCAAAGTTATTGTCGCGCCGGAGAAGAAAAACTTTGACAGGCAAGCGGAAGACAGTTACTAAAATAGTAGAATATACCCAGCGACTTTGCGAATACTTTAACAACACTATGGCCACATTGCTGCCCGAAAAAATTTACAACCATCTTCGCACCAAGCTGCTTGCCGGGGAACTGCCTCCGGGCGCCCGGTTGGATTACAAGAAGATCAGCAACGAAATGGGCGTCAGCACCACTCCCGTGCGCGAAGCGATGGGCAAGCTTGCCAGCGAAGGATTGGTGGATTTGATCCCTCGCGCGGGGGCGATTGTCCGTAAGCTCGGCGCGCAGGAAGCCATCCAACTCTACGGAGTTCGCGAAGCCATCGAAACTTATGCAGCAGCCAAGGCTGCGGAAAAAATATCTGATGCGCGACTCAACCATCTTCAAGGATTGCTCGGCAAGATGCGGCTTTTGTTGACTAAATCTTTTTCCAACGGCAACAGTTTGATGACAGGCGAACACCTCGCAGAGTTCCTGCAATCCGACCTCACGTTTCACATGACCATCATCGAGGCGGCTGGCAATCCGCGTCTCACCAAGCTCGCCGGGGACAGCCACATTCACTCGCGCATCTTTGGCGTAGAACGGTTTGGACACAATCAAGAATTGATGGAAGAAGCCGACCGGACGCATTGTGCAATCTTCGATGCGTTGAAAAAACGAGATGCGAGCAAGGCCAGCGGGCTGGTATCGCAACACATCACACGCAGTCTGGAGCTGACCTTGACGCACATAGACCACGCCCCTGCGCCGCATGATTCTTGGTGGCGATCACAGTCTGCGAACGGTTTTTCCGGCGGGAACCCCGTTGAAGCCGTTGCTTGAAATGGTGTGGTCGAAAACTCGAAGCTCGAAGAAACAATTTACAACCGACACTCACCCGTAATGGGTTCAATGTGAAAGTAAGATAATGCTTGATGTCCGAATATATTCGTTTATACACAGTGGATATTAGCCGCTGAACCGAACCAGAAAATTGAACTGTCGTAACAAACCTAAGATTGAAATGCTAACTGCTCCCCAAATTAAATCCCGTACCTCGACGATGAGTCGTCTCTACGCTTTCACCCTGATCGAGCTGCTGGTTGTTATCGCGATCATCGCGATCTTGGCGGCGATGTTGTTGCCAGCATTGGCGAAGGCGAAGGGGAAGGCGCAGGCTGTTGCATGTCTCAGCAATACTAAGCAAATCATGGTTGGGTGGTTGTTATTTACTGGTGACCATGAGGACACAGTGCCTAGCAAAATTTACCCAAATAGTTTAGATTGGATTGGATCGGCCGATAATTATGACGAGAAAAAACTGGTGAACCCCAACGCGCCCGATAACGCTCAATTGGGGGACTATATTAAATCTCCCGGTGTCTATAAATGTCCCGCCGATAAATTTGCTGCTCCCGGAACTCCCGGAACTCGAGTTGCGACAATAGCAGCCAATGCATACTTGGGGGGATCAGTTACGGTTAACATGCCAGCGCAGGGCACTTTTTTGGGTAGAATCTATAAAACGACTGGAGTCAAAAAAATTTCAAATTTGGTGAAGCCCGGACCAGTAATGACGTTCGTAGTTTTGGATGAGCATCCTGACAGTATTGATGATGCTTTGTTTCATCACATCCCCGGCTACTCGTTGGGAAATGCGGCATTTCGAAACATGCCCGGAATCCAACACTACGGCGGCGGCGGTAACTTCACTTATGCCGATGGTCATTCGGAGATTCACAAGTGGAAAGACAACCGCACAAAAAAATCTGTAAATTACCAAAAATTTCCACCTGCCAGTCCCCCTACTGGGTGGTCCTCTTCTGATAACGAAGATTACGTCTGGATTTCCGAAAGAATTCCCTACGAATGAAAATTACTGACGCTCAAAGCAAAAAAACAATCAACCTAAGTTACAATCCCCCCAACCCAACCAATAGAAACACCATGAAAACTAGTCACACCAACCAAATCAGTCGCCTTACCGCGCTACGCTCTACATGGGCCAGTCGCTGCGTTTTGGCAGTCGCCACAGTAGCCATCGCCGCAAGTTCGGCATGGGCACAAACCGTCACCATGCGGTCACAACCGCTTCGCTTCACCATTCCAAAGGGTGTAGCATCCTCCAATTTTTGCACCCTAACCATTCCTGTGTCAGGACTAGTCACTCCGGGCACGGATACCATTAACCTTGCAGTGACGGGAGTGCCTGGTAGCGGTACTGCATTCGCGTGGCTAAGTACGAACGGATTGACGAGCAACATCACCTATACTGCGACTTTAATTCTCACCAACGACGCGACAATTAACGGAGGTGAATATGAGATGGCAGTTGAGGCAACTGGGGCAGCAAGCTTTCGCTTGCCTGTGCCTGTTCAAGTAGCCTATATCTGGAGCGGTAACAATTTCACTAATGCAGTATCCACCAATTGGTCATCTGGCGGAAACTGGATTGGCGGTGTCGCACCCGGTTCAGCAGACTTGGTTGTATTCAAGGATCAAAACGGTCCTGCGAACAACACCATTACGAATGTGATTGTGTCGGCTGATGCCACGATCGCCTCCTTGCGTTTTTCATCTGAAGTTGCCGCTACGCGATTTAACATGGTGGAAATCCTCAGCGGAAGAAAACTTAGCGTAACCGGTGGAGGATTGTCCTTAAGCCTGCATCGCGATTCGAAGACGACTGCCGCGCAGATGGAAACCAAGTTCGTGGGTGCTGGCACCTTGGAAGTGGTCAACCCAACGGGCCAAATTGGCGTTCTTGTGGATCAGCAACAGAACACAACGCTTGATATGCGCAACTTGGACAACTTCGTTGCCGACGTCAGCCGTATCGGATTGGGCAACCACCGCATCTGGCCGAACACCCGCACCAACGGCTACTTTGGCGAAGGCACCACCGCTGCCTCAAGCACGCCCTTCCGATTTCTCCCCTTGGTTTGGCTGGCGAAAACAAACGTCATCAAGTGTTCTTGGACGGATCCGAATAATTACAACGACGCCAGCATTCGTGACTATGCAATTGAGATAGGCAATGACACAGCGGCAGGAACGACCCAGGTAATTCGTTTTACCCTCGGTAATTCGAACGCGTTCTTTATTGACAGCATTTGTTGGGCGCACGCTGGCAAGGGGGGCAGTGCCAACAATTACAATTTTAACACAACCAACTCCTATGCCCTTTTCCGCGGTATTGGCGGCGGGCGCATGACGGCTTGGGCTCAGGGCGATGCATCCGGGGTCGCTTTATCCGGCAGCAACGTCCGTGGCATACCCGTGGACTTCAGCAATGGTAAAGTGGATGCATTGGTTGACAGACTTTATCTAGCGCGAGTGCGGAACAATTCATCAGGATTCACCGTTCAAGGCACACTTACCATTGGCGGCGCATCTCTCGGAAGTGTTTTTGATGTGAACACGGCTTACTTGGGTAACCAGGACGTTGTAAATACGAACGCTGGAGCTGTTGCGAACGTTCCGGGTAGTCCAGTCGGGACTTTGAACGTGAACAGCAATGCCACTTTCAAAGCGAACAGAACGATTTATCTGGGCTACACGATTTCCTCAGTAGCTGGCACGCCGAATTATCCGGAGAACGCCTCTGGTATTCTGAACATCAACAACACCGGTACACTGATGGCCAGCAACATTGTCGCTGGTGGTACGAGCAAAGTTACTGGTAACAACATTATCATCATGAACCGTGGTCGCCTCATCGTGACGAACGGAATTGGCGAGCAAATTAAGCCGCTTAACAACTTCGTCTTCACGAATGCTTCACAATTGACAGTGTTTAATGTCAGTGATTCTTCTCCGAGTATTTATGTCACGAACCTCAATGCAGCGAATGTTGGCGGCTCTTGCGCCGTGAACGTCCCGGTGTTGACCAACCTGCTTTGGCCGGTGACCATTCCGCTTATTTCTTATGTCACCGCTGCGCCGAACATCGCTGGCCTTACTGCGGGCACATTACCGTCAGGTGTTGTGCTCCAAAGCATCGTGGACAATGGTGCAGGCATCATCAACTTCACCTTTACAACCAACGTTCCGAAAGTTTTGGTCTGGACGGGGGCTGCGAATGGCAACTGGGATACAACCTCTACCAACTGGGTAACGCAGGTGGGATCAATTCCTTCGCGCTTCACCGATGGTGATTCAGTTGTGTTCAATGACACATCAAGCGTGAATACAATAACCATTGTTGGTTCAGTTGTTCCCGGCCAGACAGCCGCGGCCAACGGAATTGCGATGACCAATACCACTCAGAACTACACGTTCAACGGCGGAAGCGTAGTCGGTGGTGTCAGTGGTTACAAAGCTGGCACGGGTAGCTTGACCATCAATGCTGCATTCTCACCCGGCTTCAATGTTGAGGCAGGTTCAATCTCTGGCGCGGGAAGCATGGGGGCAACAGCACTCCAATCAGGATCGGTGATGACTGCATTCTCCGGCACCATCAATAACGGCTTAACCGTGTCGAGCGCATCGGTCGCAATCAATGGCACTGTGCTTGGTGGACTCGTCGTGCAGTCTGGATCAATCACCAACAATGGCACCATTGGTGACGTGACATTGGGAGGAACGGTGAGTTTGCAGGGCGGCATTTATCTGACCAATGGCGGCACCATGTATGTGACTGTTCCTTGGAATCTGCCGACAAACTCGGTCTTGGTGAACAACGGCACAATTGAGCAATCAGGACTGGGTGGAGCAAACGGTGGCCTGACAGTAAACGGAGGTAAATTCAAAGGCACCGGGAAACTTTATGCGAGAACTGGCACTCTAAAGCCGGATGCGCGGGTGACTTTTGGGCCGGGAAGTACGCTTGAAATTGGCAACAGCCCCAACGAGATCGCTACCATCAAGCTCGCGACACGCGTTGATTTCAATGCGGGTTCGACAACCGTCTTCGACGTGGATACATCAACGACCAACGACGTTATTCTCCTTCGCGAGCCGAGCGTGCAGTTGGGGCATGTGAATTTTGGTGTTGGGAACAACCAAGGTGGCACGCTTTATATCAATAAAATTGGTGGCCCGGCATTTACTACCAGCACGGTACTGTCATTGTTCGATCGCAACGGCAATCTCAACGAACCCGAGAATGCTGGCCCTGCGATTCCTAAGGTGACCCCTCAGCCTTTGGCGGGCTATGCGTGGGACGTTTCACAGACAATTACCAACCTCCTTATTCCAGTCACAACGCCACCCTTCTTGACGAATGTGGTTTCAACCGCCACGAATGGAATTCAAAGCTTTGAATTCACATGGCCCGATAGCTATCGCGGTTGGCGGTTGGAACAGCAAACGAACACCCTGTCAGTCGGACTGGAATCGCCCAGTACAAACTGGACAACTTTAGTCACCAGCTTGGGCGGAACGAACTCTCTCTACTATCCAGGTGCCACTAATGATTACAGCATCTATTACTTCCGTTCGGTGCAAACCATAAGTTCGACGAACGCGCCTGCGGTGTTCTTCCGTCTGGTATATCCGTGATCTAAATCACAGTTAGTTTTCAACGCCGGGGCGCGGCGCAAGTCGTGCCCCGGCGGTTTTATTTTCATCACCAAAGAATAATCTCCCGCCTCAGCCGTCCGACTTCCAATGAACCGCATTCCATCCCCTCTCGTCCGTCTCGCCAACTGCATTGCATTGGTCGCATCCGTCCTATTCATCTCATCTGCCGCCGCTGCCCCTCTCGCTTTTCCCACGGCAGAAGGCTACGGACGCTTCGCCCAAGGCGGACGCGGTGGACGCGTGATTCACGTTACCAATCTCAACGACTCCGGCCCGGGCAGCCTGCGCGATGCCGTCGAGCAATCCGGCCCGCGCACAGTCGTCTTCGATGTCTCCGGCCTCATCACGCTCGAATCCCGGCTCATCATCCGTAAAACAAACTCTGAGTTGACCATCGCTGGACAGACCGCGCCCGGCAAAGGTATCTGCGTCCGCAAATACAATCTCGGCATGTTGGGCGCAACCAATGTCATCACTCGCTACCTTCGCGTGCGCCCCGGCAATCTTTCCGGCACGACGCTTGACGGCATGGGCATGGCTTCCAGCGACAATTGCATCATTGATCATTGCTCGATCAGTTGGACGCTCGACGAATCCGTCAGCACACGCGGCGGAAAAAACATCACGCTCCAACGCACGTTGATCTCCGAAGCACTCAACGCCGCTGGTCATAAAAAATATCCGCCCGGCACTCAGCACGGTTACGCCGCCAGCATCGGCGGCGACATCGGCAGCTTTCATCACAACCTTCTCGCCCATTGCGCGGGGCGTAATTGGAGTCTCGCGGGTGGCCTGAGCAAGCCCGACAACAAATACGCCGGACGTCTCGACATCCGAAACAACGTCGTCTTCAACTGGAAATCCCGCGCCACCGATGGCGGCGCGCACGAAGTCAATTTCGTGAATAATTCCTACAAGCCCGGCCCGGCCACGACTTTCTTCTACGCGCTCAACGCCCAATACGGCGGCTTCCCCGGTTCGCAGCGATATTTCTTCGACGGCAACGTCATGCCCGGCCACTTCGGTTTGACCAACCAAAGCGCGGGAAAGAAAACCTCCACCGAACGCGGCGGAACTCTTCCCACAGAGTATTCGTCGTGGTCGGATCAACCGTTCTTCGAGTCGCACATCAAGACCCATTCGGCTCATGAGTCCTACACCAACGTCCTCGCCGATGTCGGCTGCAATTTCCCCGCGCTCGACGAACACGATCAGCGCGTCATCGCCGAAGTCCGCAGTGGCACAGCCAAATTCAAAGGCAGCGTCACCGGACTGCCCGGCCTGCCGGATTCGCAGGACGACGTTGGCGCATGGGATAATTATCCCGAAGTCCGCCGCGCCGCTGATTTCGACACCGACCTCGACGGCATGCCCGACGCATGGGAAAAACAACACGGCCTAAATCCCAAAGACGCCGCTGACGGCAACAAAGATTTGAATGGCGACGGCTACACCAACTTGGAAAAATATCTCAACAACCTCGTTGGCGAATACCAGATGCCTGCGAAGAAGTGATTCCAGTTGTCGCCCATGCCCAAACGCATAAGTCCCATCCGCCCCATCGGTCTCATCGGCCTCGGCCTCATGGGCAGTGCCATCGCCGAGCGTTTGCTGGGTGCGGGCCACACCGTTCTCGGTTGGGATATTTCTGAAAGCGCACGCGCTGCCTTCCAGAAACTCGGTGGCCAACCCGCTGCGAACATCCCGGACGTTTTCACACGCGCGAAAATAATTCTCCTCAGTCTGCCGGACTCGCGCATCGTCGCCGCAGTTCTACGCGAAGCTAAACCCACGTTGACCAAGTCACACATCATCGCCGACACCTCCACCGGCGATCCGCGCGACGCAAAAAAACTCAGCGGCCAACTCACCCGCACCGGTGCGACGTATCTCGACGCCACCATCTCCGGCAACAGCGACCAAGTCCGCCGCGCCGAAGTCCTCGTCATGGTTGGCGGAAGCAAACTCGCGTTCAGCCGTTGCGAGAAAATCTTCACCACATTTGCCGCGCGCACCATTCACACCGGCGACGTCGGCAGCGCGGCTCAGATGAAGCTCGTCACCAATCTCGTCCTCGGCCTCAACCGCGCCGCCCTCGCCGAGGGACTCGTCTTCGCCCGCGCCCTGAAACTGGATGGCGATCAAGCCTTGGAAATTCTCCGCGCCAGCATGGCTTACTCCCGCATCATGGATGTGAAAGGCGAGAAGATGTTGCGCGGCGATTTCAAACCGCAGGCTCGCCTCTCACAACATTTGAAAGACGTCCGCCTCATGCTCGCCGCCGCAAACAAAGCGCGCACCAGACTCCCGTTGAGCGAGACGCACAAAAAAATTCTCACCGCCGCCGAATCCGCCGGCCTCGGCGCGCTCGACAACTCCGCCATCATCCGCGTCATTGGTCGCATTCGTCCCATTCGTCCCACTTCCCGCAAATGACCACGCACACCCAACTCTCCCCACGCGCCCGCTATCTCGTCCTCTTCGTGGCATTCGCCGCGTTGATGTTCGACGGCATGGAACTCGGCCTCATGCCCATCGCGGCGGGTTCAGTGGCAAAAAGTTTTCTCGGCGAAGCTTTCACGAAAGAACTCGGCGGACTCTGGTTCGCCAAACTCAATGCCAGTCTTCTTCTCGGCGCAGCCATCGGCGGCATCTGGATGGGATCGCTCGGCGACAAAATTGGACGCACCCGCGCACTTGGCATCGGTGTGTTGTTCTACTCCATCTTCGCCGGACTCGGCTACTTCGCAACGAGCCTGAACCAAATGCTCGTGCTGCGATTCTTCGTCGGCCTCGGCGTCGGCGGCGTCTGGCCCAACGCCGTTGCGCTCGTCTCCGAATGTTGGCCCAAAGTTTCGCGCCCCATCGTCGCGGGCATCATGGGCGCGGGACTCAACTTCGGCATCTTCATCCTCTCGCGACTTACATCCTGGTATCACATCACGCCTGAACACTGGCGTTGGGTCTTCGCCATCTGCGGCGCGCCCGCGCTGCTCGGCGTCATCATTCTCTGGATCGTTCCCGAATCCCCGACATGGCTCGCGACCTGTAGGCGACGACGTGAGGAGTCGAACACTTCAACCAATCAAACCGCCAACGCCTCGTCACCTCGTCGCCTACAATCGCCGCTCGCGGAACTCTTCCGCCCGCCGCTGTTAAGAATTGTTCTCATCGGCATCGCGCTCGGTTCAATTCCTCTCGTCGGTGCGTGGGCTGCGAGCAAATGGATTTTCCCCTGGGCTGAAATCGTCGCCGGAAAAGAATTCCCCGACTACAAATCCACCGCACAAGCCTGGTGGTCCGTCGGCGCAATTCTCGGCAGCTTCTTCGGCGCGCAACTCGCGAGCCTCATCGGACGCCGCCTCTCGTATTTCCTCATCAGCCTCGGCAGCACCGTCATCACCTGCGGTCTGTTCCTGTTCACCAAACCGATGCAACCGATTTTCTTGCCGCTGCTCTTTTGTCAGGGCTTCATCGCCACATTGTTCTTTGGCTGGCTGCCGCTGTATTTGCCGGAACTGTTTCCCACGCACGTCCGCGCCACTGGCAGCGGTACCGCCTACAACGTCGGACGCTTCGCCACTGCCGCCGGATTATTTGCCGCAGGCTGGCTGTTCACGCAGTTCGACGGCGACCACTCACGCGTCGGCGCGGTGATGGCTCTGATCTACGCTCTCGGCATGATCGTCATCTGGTTTGCGCCTGACACCACGAACAAAACTTTGGAAGAATAAGATGAAACATCAGTCACCCATCAGTCGCATTCGTCGCATGAGTCCCATTCCGGTTTCTTTGGTGTGTTGCGTGTATTTCGTGGTTCAAGCTGCTATCGCCACTGAATTCTCCACCAGACAACTCCCCGACCGTCTCATCATCACGCACGGCACAAACCCCGTCGCACACTTCGTCTTCGCAGATACCAACATCCTGCGCCCCTACTTCGCCCACGTCCACACGCCGGACGGCATCCAAGTCACGCGCAACCATCCGCCCATCGCAGGCGTTGATCCAGTTGACCACCCGACGATGCACCCCGGCATCTGGCTCGCGTTCGGCAACATCAGCGGCCAGGATTTCTGGCGCAACAAAGCCACCATCCGCCACGAACGATTCATTGGGCAGCCTGAAATAACAAATGGCCTGTTGAATTTTTCAACTGAAAGCACGTTGATCGGAACAAATGGCCAGCCGCTCGCAAAGTTGAACCAGTCGTTCTTCATGATCTCAGCAATTAAAGATTATTACTCACTAGGATGGGCTGCAACTTTCACTCCTCTCACAGACAACTTCACCTTCGGCGATCAGGAGGAAATGGGCTTCGGTGCCCGCGTCGCCACGTTGCTGTCAGAAAAAAATGGCGGAGTCGTTAAAAACAGCGATGGAATTACTGGTGCTAAAAATACATGGGGGAAAACTGCCGAATGGTGCGAATACTCGGGAGTCCTAAGTAATCGCCTTGTCGGCATTACAATAATTGATGGCTCAAAAAACTTTCGCCCCAGTTGGTTTCACAGCCGTGACTACGGCCTCATCGTCGCGAATCCGTTCGGTCAAAAAGCGTTCACCAAGACTGGCGACCCCAGCAGCGTCGCAGTCAAGAAAGGCGAAACATTCACTCTTCGTTTCGCCGCTCTCATTCACTCCACGCCCACAAACGAGCCGCCTGACATTTCGTCAGCTTTCAAAATGTCTACGAACGAAAAGTAACTGCGCCTGCAACCGTGACATTCAATCCCACAACACGCGCCGCGACATTCTCCCTCTCCGCCCGTCGGTCGGGGGGAGAGGGCAGGGGTGAGGTGGGTTCGTTACACAAACTGTTCCGCTCCCTTCTTAATCTTACTCATAATCTTTTTCTTAATCTCTCCGCCCGAGCAAAACAGATTGAGAGTGAGATTAGGATTACGAGTAAGATTAAGCCCCGTCTCCTTTTCGTGTGTTTCGTGTATTTCGTGGTTAATCCATTTGCCCACGCCGCTGAAACATTCTCCGTCCTGAACCCCGCCGCCTTTGCCCATCACATCGAAACATTTAACTCGCACGACGACGAAGCCATCCCCACCACCCTCTCCAACAAAAAATCCTGGGCATGGCTACAAGACAACATCCCGCTCTTCGAGTGCCCCGACCACGACGTTGAAGAGATTTACTATTTCCGCTGGTGGAGTTTTCGCAAACACATCAAGCGCACGCCGCGCGGTTACGTCATCACGGAATTTCTCCCGCCCGTCAGTCATGCGGGAGAATTCAACACAATCAGTTGCGCCGCCGGATTCCACCTCGCCGAAGGCCGCTGGCTGCGGGATGAAAAATATCTCAACGACTACACGCGCTTCTGGCTGCGCGGCAACAGCGGCAAACCGCAACCGCATTTCCACAAATTCAGCAGTTGGTTCGCCGCCGCCGCGTGGGATCGCTACCTCGTCAACGGCGACAAAAAGTTTATCACGCGCCTTCTGCCCAATCTCGTCGCTGATTACCGCGTGTGGGAAACCGAACGTCAACTCACCAACGGCCTCTTCTGGCAACATGACGTGAAAGACGCGATGGAAGAATCCATCTCCGGCTCGCGAACCGCGCAAAACATCCGCCCCACGATCAACAGCTACATGTTCGGCAACGCCACTGCGATTGCAGAAGTCGCGCGCCTCGCCAACAAACTCAAGCTCACCGAGGAGTTCGCCACCAAAGCCGACGCATTGAAAAAACTCACGCAAGAAACTCTCTGGGACAACGAGGCGAAATTTTTCAAAGTCCTCCTCGCTGTCACAAACTCATCCGCCCCATTCGTCGCATACGTCCCATCCAACGCCCGCGAACTTCTCGGCTACATCCCGTGGATGTTTGGCCTTCCCGAGGTGGCGGCGGGCATCTTGCCTGCCGTAGAGCCGGGCTTCCAGCCCGGCGGAAAAAACGGAACGACTGAAATCGAGACTTCCGAAAAATTAAGCAGTTCGTTGCAAGCGACGCCAAATCCGGGCGGCAAGATGCCGCCCTCTACGTCAGGCAAGATGCCTGACGCTACAGCCGCCTTCGCCCAACTCATCGACCCCCAAGGTTTCTCCGCACCCTACGGCCTCACCACCGCCGAGCGACGCCACCCCGAATTCCGCACTCGCGGCGTCGGCACCTGCGAGTGGGACGGTGCCCTCTGGCCCTTCGCGACATCGCAAACGCTTTACGCCCTCGCGAATCACCTGCGCTCCGACTCCCTCTCCCCTTCGGAAGGGGAGAGGGCAGGGGTGAGGGGCGGTTTTGCTTCACCAATCACCAATCACCAATCACCAATCACTTACTTCACTTCGTTCCTCACCTACACCCACAGCCAGCGCGCCAACGGCAAACCCTTCATCGGCGAATACCTCGACGAAACCACCGGCGACTGGATCAATCGCGGCAACCGCAGCGCGTTTTACAATCACTCTACCTACGCAGACCTGTTGATCACCGGCGTCATCGGTTTGATTCCGCGCGCCGACAGCATCGTGGAAATAAATCCGCTCCTGCCGCCGAACACTTGGGACTGGTTCTGTCTCGATGGCGTGAAATACCATGGCCACATGCTCACCGTGATTTGGGACAAAGACGGCACGCGTTACGGACGCGGCGCGGGATTGCGCGTGTTGATTGATGGCAAACAAATCGCGCACAGCCCCACGCTCACGGGCATTACCGGGAAACTTCCATGAGGCTCATTTCGTCATTGGCCGCATTGGCCGCATCCGTCCTATTCGTCCCATTGGCATTTAGCCAGCCCGTCCCTATAGATTTTTCCACCGCTGGCTACGCCGCCAACTCACGCCCAATCCCAGCCGCCCCCGTCCGCGTCACAGTTTCGCCCGCGCCCGGCGACAACACCGCCCGCATCCAACGCGCACTCGATTACATCGGCAGTTTGCCACCTGCCACCAACGGCCTGCGCGGCGCAGTTCTCTTGCTGAAAGGTCGCCACGAAATTCTCGGTGGCCTGCTCATCACCAACTCCGGCGTCGTCCTGCGCGGTCAAGGCGTGAATGACACCACGCTCGTCGCCGCTGGCCTAGATCGGCGTACGCTGATTCGAGTGCAGGGAACGAGGGCCAGTCTTGCCAATGGAAGTGTTCGCATCACGGATAGTGTGCCTGTGGGGGCAACTGTGATTCCCGTAGTTGAAGTGGCCATGTTCAAACCCGGCAGTGCGGTCTGTATCACCCGCCCCAGCACGATCGCTTGGATTGAAAAACTCCGCGCGTCAGAATTTGGCGGCGGCATCAGCGGCGGCTGGAAGCCCGGCTCACGCGACATCGTGTGGGATCGCGTCGTGAAATCTGTTGATGGCAACCGCATCACCCTCGACTCTCCCATCACCACCGCGTTGGAGCGTGAGAGCGGCGCATACATCAGTCCCATAAGTCCCATCGGTCGCATCTCAGAGGTCGGCATCGAAAATCTCACCCTCGAATCCACCTACGACCCCGCCAACGCCAAAGACGAAAACCATTCCTGGTGCGCCATCACCATGGAAGACGCCGCTGACTCGTGGGTGCGGCAAGTCATCTTCAAGCACTTCGCCGCTTCCGCCGTCGCGCTCTACGAAACCTGCCACCGCATCACTGTGCAGGACTGCGTTTCCCTCGCGCCCGTCTCCGAAATCGGCGGCTATCGGCGTCACACCTTCTTCACGATGGGTCAGCAGACTTTATTTCTGCGCTGCTTTGCCGAACACGGACGCCACGACTTCTCCGTCGGCCACTGCGCTGCTGGACCAAACGTCTTTGTCCAATGCGAAGCGCGCGAGGCACTCGACGACAGCGGCCCGATCGAAAGCTGGGCCAGCGGCGTGCTCTACGACAACGTCACCATTGACGGCAACGCCATCACGCTCGGTTTCCGCCCCGGCAACAACGCTGCCATCGGCTGGTCGGCGGCGAACTGCGTGCTCTGGAATTGCAGCGCGTCCGTCATCCGCTGCTGGAATCCGCCGGGCGCGAGCAACTGGAGTTTTGGTTCATGGGCGAGCTTCGAAGGCGACGGCGTGTGGAAAAGTTCCAACGACTTCATTAAGCCCGACAGCTTGTTCGCCGCGCAACTTGACGCCCGCCTCGGCGCAAATGCGAGTGGTGGGGCGAGCGTCCCCGCGAGCCGCCGCCTTCAACTCATGCCCCGCCCGCGCGAAGAATCCAGCAACCCGCCGCTCGACAAGGCCCAAGAACTCGCCGCCGTCGCGCATCAACCACCACCGCAACTTCGCGATTACATCCTCGCCGCCAGCCAACGCGATCCAATCCCCAGCGAACCTGGCGATGCCAAGCGCGCGGAAGATATTTCACCTAGTAGCAGCCGACGTGAGGAGGCTCAAACTTCAAATCGGCAATCGGCAACCGGCAATCAGCAATTAACAATCACGAACGGCTGGCTCACGATTGACGGCAAGCTCCTCATCGGCGGCAGCGCAAACGTGACGTGGTGGCGCGGCAGCATCCGTCCGAACGAAGTCGGGAGCCTCGGCCTTGGCATCACGCGTTTCACGCCGGGCCGCATCGGCACTGGACTCACCGACGATCTCGGCGAAGTCGCTGACACGCTCATCGCACGCGGCCAGGCCGCCCTCGATCACAACTACGGCCTCTGGTATGACCGCCGCCGCGACGACCACGAACGCGTCCGCCGCATCAATGGCGATGTTCTCCCACCGTTTTATGAACAACCCTTTGCCCGCAGCGGGGAGGGCACGGCGTGGCTCGGCCTGAGCAAATACGATCTAACGAAGTTCAATCCTTGGTATTGGTCACGACTTCAGCAGTTCGCTGACATCTGCGAAGAGCGCGGCCTCGTGCTGTTCCACCAAAATTATTTTCAGCATAACATCCTCGAAGCTGGCGCACACTGGGCGGATTCACCGTGGCGCTCGGCGAACAACATCAACAATACCGGCTTCCCCGAACCGCCGCCGTACGCGGGTGACAAACGTATCTTCCAGGCGGAACTCTTCTATGACGTGACGCATCCCGTCCGTCGCAAGCTGCACGAAGGCTACATCCGCCAATGCCTCGACAACTTCACGAGCAACGCCAACGTCATCCAGTTCACCAGCGCCGAATTCACTGGGCCGTTACCGTTCATGCAATTCTGGCTGGATACGATCGCCGAATGGGAGAAATCGGAAATCAGAAATCGGAAATCAGCAATTCACCCACTCATTGCCTTGAGTTGTACGAAAGACGTCCAAGACGCCATCCTCGCCGACAAGCAACGCAGCGCGACGGTGGACGTGATTGATTTTCGTTATTGGTGGCGCACAGACAAAGGCGAGTTCGCCCCGCCCGGCGGCAAGAATCTCTCGCCGCGTCAATTTGAACGGCAGTGGAAAGGTGGTCGCCCAAACGAAGTCAACCTCGCCAGCATGGCCTCCGAATATCGTGTGCTTCATCCGCACAAGGCCGTCATCTGTGATTTCGACACCGCCGGCTGGGCGTGGGTTTGTGCTGGTGGCTCCCTACCACGTTTGCCGCGCACGACTGATCCAAAGCTTCTCGCAGCGATTCCACAAATGTGGACATGGCAGGCTGACGTGGAAAAGAAGACCTACGTTCTGGGCAAACCCGGAAGGTATTATCTGGCTTACGGCGGCGGGGAATTGGATTTGTCCGGCGAGACGGGTTCGTTCCGAATGAACATGGTCAACCAACGAAGCGGTGAAGTGACGCCGGGCGAAATTGTAAAGGCCGGAGGTAAAGTGAAATTGCCGAACGCCACCGTGCTATGGCTGACGAAGGAGTGACAATGAATCCAATCACCAGACGCAAGCTTGCCAC
>JANNAO010000315.1:0-1976 GCA_031384405.1 Verrucomicrobiota bacterium
GGCATCCGCCCGATCAGCCGTGGTGTGGCGCGCAACCCGGTTGACCATCCAAACGGTGGTGGACAAGGCAAGAGCAAGGGCGGTGGCGGTTGGCAGCAATTGACTTCTCCGTGGGGTCTCCAAGCCAAGGGTTATCGCACACGCGACAAGCAGAAAATTTCCAATCGCTTCATCGTGGTTCGCCGCGATGGTGTTCCGATGAAACTCAAGTAAAAGATTATGGGACGTTCGATTAAAAAAGGTCCGTTCGTAGAAGGTCACCTGCTGGAAAAAGTCCAGAAGGCGAAAGCTACAAATTCCAAGACGCCGATCAAGACATGGTCGCGCCGTTCGATGATCACCCCAGAGTTTGTGGGCATCACGTTCGCCGTGCATAACGGAAAAGTATTTAACCCCGTCTTCGTGACGGACAACATGGTGGGCCACCGGCTCGGTGAATTTTCACTGACCCGCACGTTCAAGAAGCACGGCGCGCACACGGCCAAGGCGGAAGCGAAATAGTATGCAAACTTTTGCGATCATGAAAAACGTCCCGATGTCTCCGCAGAAAATGCGGGAAGTCGTGCGACAGATTCAAGGCTTGCCCGCATTGCAGGCGCAGGCTGTGTTGAAATTTGTGCCGCGCAAATCCGCGCGCTTCGTCGCCAAGACGTTGGACTCGGCCATTGCGAACGCAGAGCATAACAACAAGGTGAAGCCCGAATCACTGTTGGTGAAAGAAGCTGTGGCGGGTGCGGCGGCTTCATTGCGGCGGTTCACGCCCAAGGCACGCGGTTCGGCGGGGCCGATCATCAAGCGCCGTTGCCACATCAAGATCACGGTTTCCGACGAGAAAAATTAGTATGGGACAAAAAACCAATCCAATCGGCCTCCGCCTGGCAGTCAACAAAGACTGGCGTTCCAAGTGGTATTCACCGAAGAAGGAATTCGGCAACCTGTTGACCGAAGACCGCAAGATTCGCGAGATTCTCAAGAAGAAACTCGAAACGGCCTCCGTGCCGAAAATTTTGATCGAACGCGCCGCAAGCCGTTGCCGCATCACGATCCTCACAGCTCGTCCGGGCGTTGTCATCGGTCGTAAAGGTTCTGAAATTGACAAGATCAAGGAAGACCTGAGCAAGATGACCGGCAAGGAAATCTACGTGGACATTCAGGAAGTGAAGTCCCCGGAGATTGACGCGCAGCTCGTCGCGGAAAACGTCGCGCTCCAGTTGGAACGCCGTGTTTCGTTCCGTCGTGCGATGAAGAAAGTGTTGCAGACCGCCAAGGATTTCGGTGCCGACGGCATCAAGATTCGTTGCGCGGGTCGTCTCGGCGGGGCAGAAATCGCCCGTGTTGAGAAGTATCACTGGGGACGGGTTCCGTTGCACACGTTGCGCGCGAACATTGATTACGGCTTTGCGGAAGCCAACACCGTTTATGGCAAGCTCGGCATCAAGTGCTGGATTTGCAAAGGTGAAAACAAACCGCAGAAGGCGAACAAGCCTGAAGCAGCGGCAGTGGTCGCCAGCTAATTTTAGAAAAGGGAATTTGATATGGCAATGCAACCGGCAAGAGTGAAGTTTCGCAAGATGCAGCGCGGCAATCGCGCGGGCATCGCGTATCGCGGCAGCAGCATTTCGTTTGGCGAGTTTGGCTTGATGGCCCTCGAACGTTGCTGGATGGACAGCAAGCAGATTGAATCCGCGCGCGTCGCGATCTCCCGCGAGATGAAGCGTCACGGCAAGTTGTGGATCCGGATTTTCCCGCAGCACTCGTTCACCAAGAAGCCGCTCGAAACCCGTATGGGTAAGGGCAAAGCTCCTCTCGAAGGTTGGGTTGCTGTCGTGCGTCCGGCGAACATTTTGTTCGAGGTGGACGGAGTGACGGAAGCAGTCGCGCGTAATTGTATGCGCTTGGCTGCCTCGAAACTGCCGATCAAGACAAAGTTTATTTCACGTCACGCACACGCGGCGTCGTAAGGAAAAAAGTTTATG
>JANNAO010000454.1:0-11529 GCA_031384405.1 Verrucomicrobiota bacterium
GCCCGGCGGTGGTGAGCGTTTATACGACGTGCCAGCCCGAACACGGCGTCGGCGACAACATGGCGATGCAACAAAGCAAACTCGCCGTGGACACGCGCACGTTCCCGGTGCTGATCTACGATCCGCGCAAAGGCGATAAGATCGCCCAACGCCTCAGTCTCCAGGGCAATCCGTCCGAGAAAACGGATTTCTTCATCGAACCGAAGACGAACGAGGTCTATGACTTCATCCGCTTCGCCCGCACCGAAGGCCGCTTCGCGAAACAGTTCGACAAGGACGGCAACCCGAGCGAAACGCTGATCAAAGCCAAACAAGAACGCCTCGACAACTGGCACGTCTTGCAGGAACTGGCGGGGATTATTTGATCCTTGTAGCAGCCGACGTGAGTCGGCTTAATTCAGCAATGCAAATTCGCGTTGCGATCCGGCTTTGCCTCGTTTTGATGATTGGTTTGTTTGCGACGTCTTGCAGCCGCTGGCACAAGGTATCAACAGACACGCCATGGATCGCAGGTGGAAAGCAGGCTTCAGAGTTTCAGAGAAGAAAGTCATCGTTACTTGAGGTCGCCATTGGGCCTGCCACCTACTACGAAACAATTTGGAAAAGTGGAGATAAGACGTTTGACCCCTATGCAATTGCTCGTGCAACGGATGAATTTCTAAGGTCCACGCCTTACGGATTGAGCATCACGGGAAACCAGAAACCGCCACCGTGGGGAACTATCGTTTCGATTGAACCGACCATTGCATTGTTGGTGCCCAGCGATTCAGTCAAAGCAAAAAAGGGATGGTTGTTGGGGACGAATCATCCTGTTCGATCAATCGGCCCGTGGAAACATGGGCCGGGTTTCAATTACGGATCGGTTGTGATGTACAATGATGGCATGCGTTGGTTCTCACCTGATCTACGGCACGAACCCGAACTTGTTGCATTTTCGACGAACGGTGTCGCACGGATTAATTTCCCAGGCGGCAGCCTGGAGCTTTTTGTTCTGGGTGAGATTTGTCGCGTGACTCGAAAGTAACCTTCGCTTCGCCCGCACCGAAGGCCACTTCTCGAAACACTTCGGCAAAGACGGCAACCCGAGCGAAACGCTGATCAAAGCCAAACAGGAACGCCTCGACAACTGGCACGTGTTGCAGGAGCTGGCGGGGATTATTTGACGTAGCGGCGGCCATCCGTGGCTGCCGTAGAGGGCGTGCATCCTTGCCGCCCGGAAAGAGCGTTTAATAATGTGTGGTGTGCAAGAATTTCGAGAGTCGCGGTGAATGCGAGAGCTTTTTCTGCCGGGCTGGAAGCCACGGCTCTACGGCAGGCAGGATGCCCTCCGCTACAAACTGGAAGTGGCGGGGATTATTTGAACTCTGGAAAGCAATTTTGCGGTGTGA
The DNA here is from genome assembly GCA_031384405.1 of Verrucomicrobiota bacterium. Lineage (GTDB taxonomy): Bacteria > Verrucomicrobiota > Verrucomicrobiia > Limisphaerales > JADLHS01 > JADLHS01. Next base: position 1,389 of record JANNAO010000454.1, read on the forward strand.
TAGACTGCACGCATGAAAACGAACGGCGATACGTTGACCTTGGAAAAATTCCTCCGCCCGATGGCGCGCGGGTTTTCCTCTGAACTCGCCCGCGCCATCGTCAATCTGTCCGCCGACGAAGAAACTCAAACGCGCTACGATGTGTTGGCCGGAAAAAACACCGAGGGACAACTCACACCGGCGGAGCGGGAAGAACTGGAATCGCTCGTCCGTGTCAACACGCTGCTCGGCGTTCTTAAAGTCGAAGCCAAAGCTGTTCTCGCCAAAGCCGCCTGATGGATGCGGCAACTGTCCAATTGGTTCGTCAACGTGCTGGCAACCGTTGCGAGTATTGTCATCTGCCGCAGGAATTTTCCGGGCTGCGTTTTCACGTCGAGCATATCATCGCCCGTCAGCATCGCGGCACGGATGACGCCGACAATCTCGCGCTCGCCTGCCCGGAATGTAACCTTCACAAAGGCACAAATCTCACCAGCATTGACCCGGATACCGATCAGGTGACGCCGCTGTTTCATCCGCGCCGGGATCATTGGGGCGAACATTTCACACTCGTGGCTGGAAACATCATTGGAAAAACACCCATCGGACGCACGACTACATGGCTGTTGGAGATGAATGTGGGTGAGAACCTGCGCGTGCGGCAAAGACTGACGCGTTTGGGACTGCCGAGTTGATTCGCGATGCGGTGGTGCGGATGATTCAAAAGGGCTGACTCTCGCTCGATGGCGTTTCGTTGACACGGCCTAGCTCTCACGCTTCAACAAAAACTCTGCCAGCGCTTCCAGTTCAACCGCCCTGCCCTTGAACGGCTTCAACGCGGCGAACGCCTTGCCCGTGAGTTGAGTCGCGATCTTCCGGGATTTTTCCAGACCCACGATGGACGGATATGTCGCCTTCTGCGCTTTCGTGTCTTTGCCCGCTGTCTTGCCGAGCTTCTCACTCGTCTGCGTCACGTCGAGGATGTCGTCAATCACCTGGAACGCGAGGCCGACATGATAACCGAAGTCCGTGAGTGCGGCGAGTTGAGCGGCGGAGCAGTTCGCGCTCATGCCGCCGAGTCGCGCGGAGCAACAGAGCAATGCCGAAGTCTTGCGCTCGTGGATGTATTTCAATTGCGCCACAGAAGTCTTTTTTCCCTCGCCTTCCAAGTCAGCCACCTGACCCGCGATGAGTTGCAACGACCCGGAAGCTTTGGCGATTTCGAGAACAATGTCCCGATGCGAATAGCGCGGCCAGCCTTTCGCCAACGCCGCGAACTCGAACGCCTGCGTCAACAACGCATCGCCCGCCAGCACGGCGATGCCTTCGCCAAACACCTTGTGATTCGTCAGCTTGCCACGCCGATAATCGTCGTTATCCATCGCGGGCAGATCATCGTGAACGAGCGAGTAAGTGTGGATGCACTCGACCGCGCACGCGAGCGGTATGGCATCCGCCGCGCGACCACCGCAAGCCGTCGCCGCCGCGACCACCAGCGCAGGACGCATCCGTTTGCCACCGGCGAACAGCGAGTAACGCATCGCCTTGTGGATCGTGGCGGGCTTGGTTTTTTCCGATGGAATGAATTGATCGAGCGCGGCGTTCACGGTCGCGGTGCTGGACGCGAGAAAAGTTTCCAGATTGAACGGACTCTGCTGGCGCGGAGACGAACGTTGTTTGGTTGCAGACATGCGGGTGAGCTTGTAGGTCATGCAAGAATCGGGCGCAAGTTGAAAGGCTGTCGCCGCGATCCAAACTCGATGGTCAGCAGCCAGCGGAAAAAGGAACGCAGGAAGGCAGGAAAGGTTTCGATTCCCTTCATGGATTATTGGCTTCTTGATTTACCCTCGCTTGACTGCCTTGCCGCCGGTGTATTCGAGGCCCACCATGCAGACATCGTCGTCGAACGCGTGATCCACGGCGAAGTCTTGCACTTCTTTCAGCAACACATCGAACAATTGCGCGGCGGATTTCTTGAGATGTTTTTGCGCAGCAGCTTGAAGCATCTCTTTGGTGTAAAGCTGATCCTTCGGCGAGTGAACTTCATAGAGTCCGTCCGTGAACAGGAGCAGCAGATCGCGCGGCACGAGTTGGGTTTCAGACGTTTCGTAGATCGCCTTCTCGAACAATCCCAGCGCAGGCTGGCTTTGCTTCGTGTGGTTTTTCACCGGCTCAACTTTGTTCTCCGAGCGGCGCAATAACATCGGCTTGGGATGGCCTGCGTTGACGAATCGCACGTTGCCCGTCGTGGAATCTCCGACGAGATAAAACGCCGTGGTCAATACCGGCGAGCCTGCGGGTTTCAAGATCGCCCACAGTTTCGCGTTCAGTTTCGTGACGAATAATCCAGGCTCATGCGCGATGGGGCGCAGTTCTTCCACGATGGCGCGGATCATGGCCGTGATGAGCGCGGAGCGGACGCCGTGTCCCGCCACGTCGCAGATGAACACCGCCACTTCCGTGTCCGAGATGGCGGTGATGCTGAAAAAGTCTCCGCCCACCGTGCCGCTGGGCAGGTAGCGATGTGCGAATTGGAACGCCGCATCCTTCTCCGCTGCGCCGCGTGGCAAAACAGGATATTGCTGCGGCAACATCGCCACCTGGATTTCGCGCGCAGTCTTGAGGTCTGTCTCCATCTCTAGATTTTTTCCGCGCAACTGTTCCTCGCTTGCGGCGAGTTCATCGTTCGCCTTGCGGATGCGTTGTTCGGCGAGCTTGATGTCCGTGATGTCCCAGAACATGCCCTGCAATCCCACCGCCTTGCCGTCCGCGTCAAAGATCGGAATCTTCAACACCTGGATGAATTGATCTTCACGGTTCTTGAATTTGCTTTGCTCGACTTGGGTGAATGGTTTGCCGGATTCCATCACGCGGCGGTCGTCCTCCTCGCGCAGCTTCGCCAGTTCCGGCGGTAGAAAATCATAAATTGTTTTACCGATGACATCCGCTGCTGCGCGCGCGATGAAGCGGCAGAATTCCCGGTTCGTGAACGTATATTTTCCGCTGACATCTTTGCGGAAAATGCACTGTGGCATCGTGTCCACCAGCGAGTGATAAAGCGTTTCTGATGCGCGCAAACTTTCCTGCGCTTTACGGATACGTTCCTCGGCGAGCTTTTGTTCCGTGATGTCCCAGAACATTCCTTGCAGACCGACCACCGTGCCGTCTTTTCCGTAGAGAGGCGTTTTGACGACCTGGACCACGGTTTTCTCCTGACCCAAGGGTTGATGCTCTTCCGCGATCTCAAAACTTTTCCCGGTGACCATCACCCGCTGATCGTCCGTGAGATATTTCTTCGCCAGTTCGATGGGGAAGAAATCAAAGTCCGTCTTGCCGAGAATTTCCTCCAACGTGCAGCCGTAATGCCCGCAATACTGCTGGTTCGCAAACGTGAACCGCCCTTGCAGGTCTTTACGAAACACATGCTGCGGCATCGTCTCCACCAAGGAGTGATACAACGCCTCGGAATCACGCACGTTCTCCTGCGCCAGTCGCCGCTGCGTGATGTCTTCCACCGTGCCTTCGTAATAAAGCAATCGCCCTTCCGCATCGCGGATGGCGCGGCAATTCTCCGAAATCCAGATGATGCTCCCGTCCTTGCGGAAAATCTGCGACTCGAATCCCGTGAGCGTGTCGTGTTCATCAATGATACGGCGAAACTCCTCCCGCCGCCCCGGCGCCACGTAAAGCCTGCGCCCGATGTCCGTCACGCTCGCCAGCAATTCATCCGGGTCCGCATAACCATAGATGCGCGCGAGCGCGGCATTGGCGAGCAGATAACTCCCATCCGGCGTCGTCTGGAAAATACCTTCCATCAGATGATCGAAGATGCCGTGATACTTTTCCTCGGCGCGCAGCAACGCCAGATCAGACTCGTGCCGCTCGATGGTGTGCCGGATGGAACGCAGCAGCCAGTTGGGATTGATGTGGCTCTTGACGAGATAATCCTGCGCCCCGCCATGCACTGCTTCCACGGCGATGGCTTCATCATCCGCCGCGCCCAGCACGATCACCGGCACCAGCGGTGCGGCTTCTTGAAGCAGAGCGATGTTCGCGAGACCTGCGCCGTCCGGGAGAAAAAATTCCAGCAGGATGACGCCGAAGTTTTCGCGCTTGATGCGGTCAAGACCTTCCGCGAGCGACGACACCGTCACCACGCCACCGATGGTTTCACGCGCCTGATCCAACATCCCGCCGATGGCGCGGGCGAACGCGTCATCATGTTCGATGAGCAAAATCTTCAAAGCCTGCCGTTGGGAAACAAGATCGGTATCACGTCCAAACATAATCAAACGCCCGCGCGTTGGTGGGCGCGTCGAAAATGACAGGCACGCGCCCGCGTCGCAAGAGGATTGGACGGGTGTGATGAAAGTCTAATGCCCTTCGGAAATCCTATCGCGGTTGGAGTGCCGGTCTGCGACCGGCTTTTGGGTCGGTGAATACGGGTGCTGCCACGTTTCATGCAAACAGCAAACTGGCCGATGGCTGCCCACCACAAAGCCGGTCACAGACCAGCGCTCCGTCAAATCCATGCCTAGCCACTTCCCCATTCCCGAAGGGCATTAGCCTTTAACCCGAACTCCGAAATAGACAGTGGTCTCATGGGGTAGTGGGGCAGGCTTCCAGCCTGCCCGATCTTGGAAACTATTGCGGATAAGTTCTCCCGCTCCCGTACTTTTCTGATTCGCATCACCGAGTGATTATTGCCTGGACTGGCAGGCTGGAAGCCTGCCCCACTAAGTTTCGCTTCGGAGTTCGGGTTTAATCGCACCCGGATTGGACTGGGAGAACAACATTTCCTTGTCGGTCTGGATGTCTCGTGAGAAAATTAGGCCAGTCAAAACCCGAAACCACGCGAAACACGAATCAGATGAACCTCCGTTGTAAAGTCGTTCCAGCCATCGTGCCTGCCGAGATTGCTTCCATCACGTCGAGGAAACTCGTCGCAATGATCCGCTTGCTTTCCCTCATTCTCTGCTTCGCGCCACTCGCGGATCGGGCACTCGCCGATTGCGCTCCGTCAGCCAACGGATTGGTTGCTTGGTGGTCGGGCGATGCTAATGCGCAGAGCTTGATCGGCACGAACCACGGCACGTTGCAAGGCGGCGCGACGGCGAACTCGACTGGTTTCGTCGGCAACGGGTTCAACTTCGACGGCACGAACGGTTTTGTTTCCATCCCCGACTCCCCTGCCCTGCGTCCCACCAATTTCACCATCGAAGCGTGGGTGAAAGTGGACGCCATGAACACACCCAGCACAGCGAACCCCGGCGTTCAGTTCTACGTGTTCAAACAAAACACCCGCGCCAGTTTCTTTGAAGGCTACTGGCTGGGGAAATCCCGCACCACCGGCACGGACACGTTCACGTTTGGAGTCTGTTCAGCGGCGGGCGCGTTTGTCGCTGCCCGATCCTCCACGATTCAAACCGGCATCTGGTATCACGTCGCTGCCGTGCGCGGCTCGAACTACCTCCAGATTTTCACCAATGGCGTTCTCTCTGCACAGGCCACGGTGACTTTCCCGCAAGATTACGGCAACCAACCGCTTTACTTCGGCAGCTCCGGCGTGCCGAGTTACGACAGCAAACTCAAAGGCAATCTCGACGAAGTCTCGCTCTACAATCGCGCGCTTTCACCCAGCGAGATCGCCGCCGCCTACGCGTCCGGTGCGGAAGGCAGATGCAAAGCGCCGGTCATCACGCTGCAACCGCAGTCACAAAACCTTTCCATCGGCGGCAATGCAAATTTCAACGTGGTCGCGACCGGCTTCGGCGCGCTCTCGTATCAATGGCGTTTCAATTCGACGAACATTTATGGCGCGACGAACGCGACTCTGTCTTTGACCAACTTGCAACTCACGCAGCAGGGGAATTATTCCGTGGCTGTTTCCAACGCGCTCGGCTTTGCGACGAGTCAGAACGCAGTGCTGACGGTGATCCAGAATTGTTCGGCGCAATCACCGGGGCTTGTGGGTTGGTGGCGCGGCGAGAACAACTCCTCTGACGTGACGGGCGCGTCTTCGGCCAGCACGCTTTTTGGCATCGCCTACGCGCCGGGGCTTGTGGGCCAGGCGTTTGATTTCAATGGGACGGCCCGGCGATTGAGCATCGCGGACGCGCCGCAGTTTTATCTGACCAACGCGCTGACATTGGAAGCGTGGGTTTATCCGCGCACGTACGGCGGGTTCATTTTCTTCCGTGGCGACAACCGTGGCGGGCTTGATCCCTACTTCCTCGAACTGACCAGCGGCGGCTTGCTCAGGTTTGTGATCGGGCAGGACAACTCGAACTACGCCGAACTGTTTGCACCCATCGCCCTCGCGCAATGGACACACGTCGCCGCCACATGGGATCGCGCGACTGGTTACATGAGAATTTTCACGAACGGTACTTTTGCCGCGCAACTCGCCACGCCCCTCATTCCCATCGGCGCACTGGATCCGACATCAGAGCCTGCCATCGGCATCGGCAATCACGGCGGCACATTCCATGGCAATCCCGTGAATGGACTGATTGATGAACCCGCCATCTACTCGCGTGCGCTGGCGGCGGCTGAAATCCAGGCGATCTGTTCGACGGGCAATGGCGGCAAATGTTTCAACCCAACACCGCCATTCATCTTTGCGCAGCCCCACAATCGTGTCTTCCAATCCAGTTCCACCTTGAAACTAACCGCAGTAACAGGCGGCACGCAGCCGTTGAGTCATCACTGGTATTACAACGGCACGCCACTTGAGAATAACGGACGAATCACCGGAGCGGACTCGGATATCCTCACCATCACCAACACGCTCATCGCCGACTCCGGCAGTTACGGATATCAGGTCAGCAATTCGTTGGGCGTGGTCACCAGCACAGTGGCGACGGTCCTCGTAGGAGATGCTCCGGTCTTGCAAACAGTGACTTCTCAAACCGTTCTCGTTGGCAGCAACGCCACATTCACAGCCACAGCTGTTGGATCCGAGCCAATCGTATATCATTGGCAATTTAACAGTGTGAACCTCACCAACGACGCGCGCATCAGTGGGGCGACCAACACCGTCCTCAACATTTTGAACGTGTCCCTTGCCGACGCTGGAATTTACGTCTTTGGAGCCGCCAACCCATTTGCTTCAGCCTCCACGCCCGCAGTCCTCACAGTTGTTGAACCTCCATCCATTTCCAATCAGCCGATGGGAGCCACAATTCCTGCTGGGACAAATTTCACCTTCACGGTCAGCACTCTCGGCACCGCACCATTTCAGTATCAGTGGCATTTCAATCAAGCACCCCTGCCGTACGCAACGAACTCCACGCTCGCGTTGACCAATGTCCAATCCGCGAACGCTGGCGATTACTCCGTGGTGGTCACCAATCTTTACGCCTCAGTCACGAGCGCGGTCGCCACGCTTGTTGTCACGCCGACCGCGCCGGTATTCACACTCAATCCCAGTGGGCGCACCGTCACCAAAGGCGCAGAGGTGACGTTCACCACCGCCGCCAAAGGCAGCGAACCGATCTCATATCAATGGCAGTTCAACGGGACGAACATCGCGGGGGCGGAAAGCGCAACACTCACTCTCACCAACGCGCAATTCACCAACGCGGGAAATTATTCGCTGACTGCGACGAATGCCGTCGGCTCGACCAACAGCGCAGATGCCGTGTTGAACGTCACGCCGCCGCCGGGATTCTTGTGGACGCGAAAAGGTGGTGGAGCAAACGTAGATGAAGGTCGGAGCGTGGTGGTGGATGCACAGGGCAACATCTATGCAGCTGGCACGTTCGTGACCAACGCCAGTTTTTCAGGAACGAATCCGCCGGGATTTGGCAGCTCGGATTTGTTTGTCGCCAAGTATGACCATCTCGGTCAATTGATATGGATTCGTTCCGCAGGCAGCACAGGGGCAGATTCCGTGAACGGCGTTGCGGTGGACGCAGCGGGCAACGTCTGCATCGTGGGAAGCGTTGCCAACTTCCCGAACTTCAGCGGCACAATACTGACCAACTACGGCGGTCACGATGCCTTCATCGCGAAATACTCCAGTGCTGGCGATTTGCTCTGGGTCACTAACTTTGGCGGCACGTCCATCGTGAGTACGGCGGACGCCGCCAATGCCATCGCGATTGACGGCGGGGGCAGGATATTTGTCACAGGCAATTTCAATGGCACAGGCTTCTTCGGCGGCACAGTCATTTCAAATACGTTGAGCGGCGCGGCGTTCGTTGCCCGATTCAGCGCGGATGGCAACGCGGACTGGGTTCGCGCCAGTGCAGGCAACGCCTTTGCTTTAGGCACGGCTATTATAACGGATTCGCATGGCAATGTTCTTGTGGCTGGAATGTTTTCTCCTGCATTTATTTTATTCGGCAGCGTTACTATCACAAACAACGTCACCAGTATCGTCACTCCATCCTTATCGCTCTATGACATGTTCTTCGCTAAATACGATACAAACGGAAATTTGTTGTGGGCGCAGAAAGCGGGCGGAACGGGTGCAGATATGCCGCGCGGCATCGCCTTGGATGGCGGTGGGAACAGTTACATCGTTGGTGAATTCAACGGCACAGTGGCGTTCGGCGGCACGACACTGACTGCCGCATCCACCGACGTATTCCTGATGAAGATTGACCCGTCAGGCGTAATCCAATGGGGGCAGCGCGCGGGCGGCACCAGCACCGACGCTGGAAACGGCGTGAGTGTTGACGTTGGCGGCAATGCTTTCATCACAGGCAGCTATTCTGGCACAGCGAACTTCGGCGGAGTTTATTCTGGGGCTGGTGCAAATGTTGGAATTTTTGTCGGCGGCACGAATCTCTCCAACTCCGGTAGCACGGATGCGTTCGTGGCGATGTACACCACGGCGGGCGAATTGCGTTGGGCGCTCAAAGCAGGCGGAACTTCAACGGACATCGGGCGCAACGTGCTTGCGGACAACTCCGGTAGCCTGCTCCTCTCCGGCGCGTTCAGCACCACGACGGCATTTGGCCATCAAACACACAGCTCAACTGGCAGCACGGATTTCTTCCTGTCCAAACTCGCCGCGTTCGACGCGGACGCAGCCGCCGCGCTCGTCGCGCAACCCGCCAGCCAGACCAACGCCGCAGGCTCGACTGTCACGATCAGCGTCGGAGTCATCGCGCCCGGCCCGATCAGTTATCAGTGGCAGTTCAACGGCGCGAACATTCCCGGCGCGACGAACCTGAGCCTCACGCTCGTCAACATTATCGCGACCAACAGCGGCGCGTATTCGGTTCACATCACCACGCCGAACGGAAATCTTTTCTCCACATCCGCCGTGCTGACCGTGGTGACCGAGCCTGATTTTCTCTGGGCAAAACATTTTGGCGGCTCAGGCAACGATGAATGTCTCGCCGTGGCTGCCGACGCGAACGGCAACACCTACGCCGCCGGTTACTTCTCCGGCACGACTGACTTTGGCGTCCCGCAAGGCGGGATGACGAGCAACGGCGGCGAGGATGGTTTCGTCGCCAAGTTCGATGCTGCACAGAATCTCGTCTGGCTGCGTCAACTCGGCGGCACGAACAACGACCGCGCAAATGCCATCGCCCTCGACAGCGCAGGCAATGTCATCGTCGCGGGACAATTCTCCGACACGGTTGATTTCGGCGGCACGAACCTGACCAGCTTCGGCTCGAACGACGTGTTCCTCGCCAAGTTCGATGCTGCGGGCGCGTTGCTTTGGGCGCGACAGGCGGGCAACACCAATTCCGACTTCGCGCGCAGCGTGGCGGTTCACACCAACGGCGACATCGCCGTGGCGGGGCAGTTCCAATTGAACGCGGTCTTCGAAGGCGTGTCTGTGACGAATCGGAACACCAGCGGCTGGGATGTGTTCGTGGCGCGATACGATTCCGCCGGCCAGTTGCTCTGGGTGCAGGGCGCGGGTTACACCAGCACTCCGCATGATGATCGCGTGCGCGGCGTGGCGTTTGATCCCTCCGGCAACGTGTTGACGTGTGGATCGTTCTTGTATGGCATCACCTTCGGAAGTGTGTCGCTTAACTACAATCGCGCCGGGCAGGAAATCTTCATGGCCAAATATTCTCCGACAGGCGGCGTCTTGTGGGCGCGTTCTTCAACGATCACCTTGCAGACACCACAGTCAGTGGACGACGAGGCGATGGCGGTCGCGTCAGATCGCAATGGCAATATTTTCCTC
>JANNAO010000363.1:0-6826 GCA_031384405.1 Verrucomicrobiota bacterium
AACCGCCATTCCCCACCGTGAGGGGTTCATCCACGTCGAACTTTGTGATGACGGGATTGTGTCGGGTGACCAAGGCTTGGCGATCAATCGGCGCAGGTTGTTGCGCAATGCTTGTTATCGCCGAAGATACGAGCCACACAACCAAAGCGGTGGTGAACGCGCATCCCATGCTTTGACTACTTCTTTTTAAGTTTAGCATTCAGTGAAATGATTTTTCCGGGTTGAACCTTCAGCTTCACCATTTTGTCACCCAGCCGGACCTTGATTTGGTCGGCCCCGCTGATATTTCGGATCGTGGCTGAATCCAACTTGCCATCCTTCCACGCCACATCCACCTCGTAACCACCCCGCGCCCGCAAGCCACTTATCGAACCGTTCGCCCAGGACTTCGGCAATGCCGGCAGCAGTTCGATCTCGCCCGTGTGCGATTGCATCAGCATTTCGCAAACGCCCGCCACGCCGCCGAAGTTGCCATCAATCTGAAACGGCGGATGCGTATCGAACAGATTCGGCAACGTGGACTTGGCCAGCAATGCTTGAACATTTTCTCCGGCCATTTCGCCGTCGCCGAGTCGCGCCCAGAAGTTGATGATCCACGCGCGACTCCAACCCGTGTGCCCACCGCCCGCTGCGAGGCGTCCTTCAATTGCCTTGCGGGCGGCAGCGGCCAGTTCAGGAGTTCCGCTCCGCGTGATCTGCCGCCCCGGATGCAGCGCAAACATATGGGAGATGTGCCGATGGCCCGGCTCGTTTTCCTTGAACTCCTCATTCCATTCCATCAATCGCCCGTCGCTGCCGATCTTCGGCCCTTGCAATCGCGGCAAAACCTTTTTCACTTCAGCCACAGTCGGTTCTTTGATGCCGAGAATCCCCGTCGCTTCCAGATAGTTGTTGAAACAATCCCAGATGATCTGCTGCTCCATCGCCGGGGCCATGCACAGCGAAGCCGACTGTCCGTCCGCCGTGGTGAATTTATTTTCCGGTGACGTCGCCGGTCCGGCGACGAGTTTCTTCGTCTTCGGCTCTTCGACCAACCAATCCAAGCTGAACTCTGCTGACGCGCGCAGAATCGGCAACACGCGGCGCAAATAATTCGTGTCGCGCGAAAACGCGTAGTGTTCCCACAAGTGTTGCGAAAGCCATGCCCCCGCCGATGGCGACAATCCCCACGACGGTGATTCGCCCGGTGCCGTGAAACCCCACGCGTTCGCCAACGTGTGAACCGTCCAGCCACGCGCATTGTAATGCACCTTCGCCGTTTTCGCGCCCGGCCCGGTGAGGAACGCGATGTAACGATCCAGCGGCTCGAAGCATTCGACCAGATTCGCCGTCTCCACCGGCCAATAGATCATCTGCAAATTGATGTTCGCGTGATAGTCACTACTCCACGGCGGTTGCACCGTGTCCGCCCAAAGCCCTTGGAGATTCGCGGGCATGTCGCCCGGCCTCGACGACGAGATCATCAGATAACGCCCGAACTGAAAGTAGAGAGACACCAGATCGAGATCATCGCCACCCGCAGACACGGCCTTCAAACGCTCATCGGTCGCACCCGTCGCTTGTGTCCCATGCAACTCAATCGTCACCCGCCCAAACAACTTCTCGTAGTCCGCCACATGCGCCGCACGGAGTCGCGCGTAGGGTTTCATCATCGCCGCCGCGAGTTGCTCGGCAGTTTGTTTCTCAGGATCGCCATGCCGCCAGTCCGGCAACTGCATCCGATAATCCGTCGCCGCCGTCAGCAGCAACGTCACCTCTGTCGCGTTCTCGATCTTAAGATTGTCCGCATCAGCAGTGACCTTTCCAGAACCGCAGATGACTCCGAGCCGCGCGGCAAACTTTATCCCTGCATTGGTGACGCCATTCCAAAGCTGACCGCGCAGCAGCAACTGATCTTTGCCTACCACGACCGATTCCGCCGCTTCTGGTCGCGAGAGTGCGACGTTGAAATTAAGCCCACCACGCTTGGATGATTTCAACCGCACCACCAAGACCTGATCAGGAAAACTGGAGAACATTTCGCGCTCGAACCGGACGCCGTCCACGTCGTAGCTGACCTTTGCGACGGCGGTTTCCAGATCAAGTTCACGCCGATAATTCACCGGCTCGTTTGTGCCGTGATCAAACGCCAGTCGCAAGTCACCAAGCGTCTCGTAACTGCCGTAAGCAATCTTGCCGCCGCGTCCGCGACCCGACCCCGGCCCTTTGCAGATGAGCGTACGATTCGCCAGCTTCTGCGCCTCGGCATATTTTCCATCGAACAACATCTGGCGAATCTCCGGCAAGACTTCGAGCGCGCGGGGATTATCCGCATCCTGCGGCGCACCCGACCAAAGCGAATCTTCGTTCAACTGGATTCGCTCCGTGTTCACTCCGCCAAAAATCATCGCACCCAGCCGGCCATTGCCGATGGGCGTCGCCTCATTCCAATTCTTCGCCGGCTGCTGATGCCAGACCGTCAAGTCATCCGCCGCGCGAACGACCATTGGCATGGTAAAAACGAAGGTCACGACAAACAGCGCGACTCCACTGAGCGAGGTGTTGAGGTTCATTTTCGAGGACAGATTATTTGTGAGGTGTTTCGATTGCCACACTTCCTGCTTTCAGTCCGTCGGCTTCTGCCGTGACCACAATTTTCTTTCCGGCCTGCGATGCTTTGATCATCGCGAAGCAAACTCCTTGATACGCCCGCCGCTCGCTGGCCTGAAACGGCTCGATGCTGGTATTGTCCGCGTTGTCCACGGCTGCGATCACGCCCGGCCCAGTGATGCCGAACCGGATCAAATCCTTCGCGCGCGGCACGACTACGCCATTTTCATCCACCACTGTCGCCCGGACAAACGCCACTTCATCCCAACTGGCAGTCAGCTTCGTTTTGTCCGTGGTCAGGATGATTTTTGCAGCCGGACCCGCCGTGCGCAGCTCGTCCGTGGCGACTTCCTTCCCGTTGTTCCGCGCCACAGCTTTTAGACTTCCCGGCGCAAAACCCACCTTCCACGCGCGAGGTGAGGCATCCTTGTTGATTGGTTTCGTGCCCAGCGATTTGCCGTTCAGGAAAAGCTCCACCTCATCACAGTTGGAATAAACTTCCACGTTCTCATCATGCGCTTCCAGTTTGCGCGGCGTCCAATCCGCGAACTGCACCTGCGTATGACGCTCCTCACCGCCCCAACCCGGGTCCTCCGGCAACACGTCGCTTGCGGCCACGCGACGAACGATCCGCACCATTGGTTTCTCGCTCCACCAACTTTGTCGCTCGTAAGCCATCGGCTTGATCTCACCCGTGCGATCCAACAATCCGCCTGCGTAACCAATCCTCGGCCACGAACGCGATTCGCCCAGATAATCAATTCCCGCCCAAAGAAATTGTCCTGAATGCTGCGGATTATCGCGACACGCCAGCCAGATGCGCCGATCATGCCCCTGCTCGGTTCCCACGATCTTGCGCCCCGGCTTCGCCCGCCACGCATCGAGCAATTCCTGGTCGCGATAATTTGTCCCGATCACATCCAACAAGTCCGCGAGGCCATTCGTGTAATCACCACTCGTATTCGGACGAAACAACGCCTGCGTCACAGGCCGCGTGGGATCGTTCTCGCGGCAAACTTCGACGAGTCCTTTCAAAATGCGGTTCGCCAACTCCTGCTTCGGCGTGTCTTTGATCTCATTACCCACGCTCCAAAGAATCACGCTCGGATGATTCCTATCGCGGCGGATCGTGTCGGCCAGATCGCGCTTCGACCATTCGTTGAAGAACAAGCTGTAGTCGTGCGGATTCTTCTTCACCGTCCAGCAATCAAAAAGTTCGTTCATCACGAGAAAACCCATGCGGTCGCACAGATCGAGAAACTCCGGCGCGACCGGATTGTGCGCCGTGCGGATGGCGTTCACACCCAACTCCCGCAGTTTGTTCAACCGTCGCTCCCAGACAGCCAGCGGCACCGCCGCACCAAACGCCCCGCCATCGTGATGCAGACAAACACCTTTGAGTTTGATGTTTTTCCTATTGAGCCAGAAACCGGTTTCGGATTTGAACTCTGCCGTGCGGATGCCGAAGGTGGTTTCCTTTTCATCAACAACTTCCCCTCGATGGAGAATCATGGTCTTAACACGATACAGTTTCGCGTCTCCCAAATTCCACAATTTCGGTTCTCTGATCACAATTTCCTGAACCGACCTTGCTGAACTGCACACGTTTGATCCTGTTCCATCAGGCCTTGGCGTACCCAAGGCGCAGGGAAGTAATTCTTCAGATTCAATCGAGGCAACAATTTTCCCGTCAGGAGCAACGAGCGAATTCCGAATTGTAGGTTTAGTCGGAAAGCCTGATTCGTCCGTCACAATCGTCTCGACCCGCACCGTCGCTTGCGTGGCGGAAACTTCAGGCGTGCTGACATACACCCGGTCCGCAGCAATGTGAATCTGTTCCGTCACCGCCAAACGCACATGCCGGTAAATCCCCGCACCCGAATACCACCGCGACGCCGGTTGTGCCGAAGTGTCCGCTCGCACCGCGATGACATTGGTCATTCCGTCGCCAAACTTCAGGTGCCGCGACAGATCATGGCCAAAGCTCACGTAGCCGAACGGTCGTTTGCCGAGCGAAACACCATTGATCCACACCTCGCTGTTCTGCATCACGCCGTCGAACTCGATGGAGAATCGTTTGTCTGCAAACTCTTTCGGGAGTGGAAAAGACTTCCGATACCATCCCACGCCATGCGGCAGCCACGCGCCCGCACCGCCCGTTTTGTTCGTTTTCGAGAACGGCCCTTCAATGCTCCAATCATGCGGCAGGTCTAGTTCGCGCCATTGAGAATCATCGAAGCCGGGTTGCTCCGCGCCGTGCGCGTCGCCTTTGAAGAAACGCCAATCGTCATCGAACGGAATGACTCCGACTGCAAAAGAAGTTGTCGCAAGCGCGAGAAGAAAACAGAAGACAGCAATAAAGCAGAGTGGGGGGAAGAGATTTGACTGACGCCCACCCTCTCCCCCGAGGAGAGGGAGAACCGTTCTGCTGCCACGGATAAATTTAGATGCCGTCAGCTTGTTTGTCGCGGCTGAGAACGAAGTCGCAGTGCGGTGATTGCAACGATGGCTAACAAGTTTGCCACAGATGCGCCTGTGGACTCCCTCTCCCCGGGGGAGAGGGCCGGGGTGAGGGCGAGCGTTCGTCCATTCGATCTCATTTCTCATATCATCTCAGTTCCCATCCGGCTTCTTGTCGTCCGTCGCCGCGCTCGCCGGGATGTTGAACGTCGTAGAATCATCGGGGCGCGCGGGATCAAACGAGCCAGCATCGTTCGCGACGAACTTCGCCAACTCCGGCACATTCTTGCGGATGCCTTCCACCACGCAGCGCGCCAGTTCGTAGCTGCCGTAATTGTTGTGATGCGTTCCGTCCTGAAACGCCTTGTCGAGATTCGTACCGAGCGCGCGATACAACACCTTGCTCATCGCGTGCAAATCAATCAATGCCACGCCATCCTCCTTCGCCACATCGCGAACCGTCTGCGGATAACCCGCCAGAGTGTCTTGTATCGGCGTTCGCATCCGTTCCATCGAAGTCACCAACACTGGCGTCGCACCCTTCGCCCGCGTCTGCGCGACGATCTTCTTGAGGTTCGCCTTATAGACAGCCACCGCGTTCGTGGCCTTGTCTTTCATGTCATTGTGACCGAACTGGACGAGCAACCAATCGTTCGTCTTCATCACGCTGAACACTTTGTCGAATCGTCTCGCACCCAGCGAACTCTTGATGGACTCACCCGACTGCGCGTAGTTCGCCACCGCGACGCCCGGCCCGAAGAAGCGTGGCAACATCTGCCCCCAACTGTTCCACGGCTCAAGAGGTTGATCGCATACAGTTGAGTCGCCAGTGATAAAAACGTTCGGCACATCCACGCGTTTGATCTCCAATCGCCGCACGCTCGGTTGCGTCCCATTGAACTCCAACGTCAGCTTGTCGTCCCAGTTCACCATCTCGAATTCCTTCTCACGCGCCTTGAGCTTCACGTTGAAATCGCCTGTGATCTTCGGAGTGCGGACGTTGACCACAAAACTCCTGATCACTTCTTCGCCCTTCGCGACCACGACCTGCTCGACCATCAACCGCCTCATCTCCGCCTTCACCGTGTTCGTGGACGCCACAGCGTCATCACCAAACGTCGCCGTCACACGATAATTTCCCTCGCCAAGTTTCACCGAGAGCAGGAACGGTTTGTCGGAAGTGATCGAATTGCTTCCTTCCCGCGTGATCATACCGGCCTCCAAGCCATAACCAATCCCACCCGCATCATAGAACGGCGTGTTCACCGCCGCGCAGTTTGTGAAGACGACTTGAACTCCGTCCATCTGAAACTCGATTTTTCCTTTTGCACCAGCCATCGCGTGAACACCGAGCAACAAACCCAATCCAATCGAACAAACTACTCTTCGTTTTAGATTCATTTTTTCTTACGCAAAAATTCGACGACAGCCGACATATCCCTCTCGCCGTGTCCAGCAGCGATGGCTTGTTTGAAAACTTCCAACGCCGCAGCGGTCGTCGCGAGATCGAGCGATGAATTCCTGGCTTCACTCAGCGCATAACCCAAATCCTTCGCCATGAGCTTGAGCGAAAAGTTCGGCGTGAAATCGCTCGTCGCCATCCGGGGTGCGAGCAGTTTCATCAACGGACTGCCTGGCGTGCCTTGGGTGAAGATCGGCAACACTGTCTCGCGATTCAATCCGCTGCGCTCGATGAGCGCGATGGCGTCCGCCAACGCCGCCACCTGAACACCGCAGAGAAAGTTGTTTATGAGTTTCACCAACGCGCCGCTGCCGC
>JANNAO010000373.1:0-4525 GCA_031384405.1 Verrucomicrobiota bacterium
GGCGGATCGCCTCGAAGAATGGCAGGCCTTCTATATCGCCTACCGTGCCGCCGATTTCGACCAGAACGAAATCAAAGCCGTCATTGCCGGTGCGGATGAAATCCTTGATGGCGTCGGTGACGTGCGGGATCACCTGCACCGTGCCGCCAAGGAAATCGCCGCGCCGTTCCTTGGCGATGATCTCCTGATAGATGCGGCCGGTGGTGATGTTGTCCTGGCGGTTGGCGTGACGCCCGGTGAAGCGCTCGTAGTGGCCAAGGTCGAGATCGGTTTCGGCGCCATCGTCAGTGACGAAGACCTCGCCGTGCTGGTAGGGGCTCATGGTGCCGGGATCGACGTTGAGGTAGGGGTCGAACTTTTGCAGCGTGACCTTGAGGCCGCGGTTTTCGAGCAACGTGCCGAGCGACGCCGCCGTCAGTCCCTTGCCGAGCGAACTGACCACGCCGCCGGTGACGAATATGAATTTCATTTGGAATCAGTTGATAGTTTTGTGAGTTGATAGTTGATAGCAAAGCACAGCACGCGCGTTCCCACTATCAACCATCAACTCAAACAACTATCAACTCCCCAGCAGCCGCTCCACCCGTTCCACGTCCGCCGGAACATCCACACCTACGCTGTCGTAATCCACCTTCACCACCGCGATCTGGATGCCATTGTCCAACGCACGCAACTGTTCGAGCTTCTCTGCATTCTCCAGTTGCGACACAGGAAACTTCACGAGCCGCAACAACGTCTCGCGACGGAATCCGTAAATGCCGAGGTGTTTCAAAAAAGGAAACGCCGCCAACTGTTCGCTTGCTGAACGACTGGCGGCATCGCGCAGATACGGAATCGTGCGCCGGGAAAAATATAAAGCGCGACCCGCGAGGTTGACAACGACTTTCACCACATTCGCGTTGTCATACTCCGTGGCGTCTTTGATCTGCGTGGCGGCAGTGGACATTTCGCAGCCCACCAACGCCTGCGCCACTAGGTCTATCACGGCAGGATCAATCAAAGGTTCGTCCCCTTGGATATTGACGATGGCGTCGCACTCGCAACGCGCCGCCACTTCCGCGATCCGATCCGAACCGCTCGGATGATCCTCGCGCGTCATCTCCACGCGGCAAAATTTCTTCGCGACCTCCGCGATGCGCGCATCGTCCGTGGCAACGATGATTTCGGAAAGCGACTTTGCTTTGCGGCATTGTTCCACGACGCGCTGGATGAGCGGCTTACCCGCGATGGGATGGAGCGGCTTGCCGGGAAACCGGCTGGAAGCATATCGCGCGGGAATGACTCCGATGATTTTCATTTCAATTGCTCA
Source organism: Verrucomicrobiota bacterium (assembly GCA_031384405.1). GTDB lineage: Bacteria > Verrucomicrobiota > Verrucomicrobiia > Limisphaerales > JADLHS01 > JADLHS01. Next base: position 1,310 of record JANNAO010000373.1, read on the forward strand.
GGTGAAAACGATCCAACGTCAGCCTGTGACCGCTGGATGATACGAATCCGGTTGAAACAAACCAGCCCGAAGCCGCAGGTAAAAAATCTGTCCTCAAGTGAAGTCATTGCTAAACTGACCTGCGTGAACAGAACCTCAAAAAGTAATTTCTGGCTGATCGTCATCGCGATAATTCTCGTGGTCGCGGGTATCTTGTGGTCTGCGACTTCAAAGAAGCCAACCGCAGCCAACCCGCCGGTGAGTGTCCCGATGGTCTTTGCTCCTGTGCAACATTTGTTGCACGCGCAACCGAAGTTGCCGATCATAAAAGTCAGTGTCGGTAGCGAAGAAATGGTCGCGGAGATTTGTCATGAACCGGTGGAGATCGCCACGGGTATGATGTTCCGAACGAAGATGGCCGAGAATGAAGCGATGATCTTTGTGTTTCCAAATCCAGAGCCGAGGAATTTTTACATGCGGAACTGCATCGTGCCGCTCTCGGCGGCTTACATTGAGCCGGACGGAAAAATTGCTGAGATGATTGATCTGCAACCCGGCGACGAGCGGGGCGTGCAATCGCGCACCGGCAACATCCAGTTCGTGCTCGAAGTGCCGCAAGGTTGGTTTAAGCGACACAGCATCACGAACGGCACGCTCATCCGCACGGAACGTGGAACTCTTTTGGAAACTTTCTTCCCGAAGTAGCGGCGGGCATCCTTGCCTGCCGTAGAGCCGGGCATCCCTGCCCGGCGGAAGGAATCGCACGAGCAACGCACGACACAGGAGATTCGAGAGGCTCACAGAAAATCCATGCTCCTTTCCGGGCGGCAAGGTTGCCTGCCGCTACAACTCATCGCGCCTCACTGCTTCCACTGTGGAGTTCGGGATGAACCGAGGGAAGAGTGATTCCTGGTTTCTTGGATTCCTTATTCAATCGGCTTCTATCTTGAACCTCGCGTGGTCAGTGCTCATCCATCACCGCCGCGAAGCGCAACCCACGTGTGCTGACTCGCAATTCCTCAAAGCCAAACGCCTCCATCACCGACTCGATGATCACTGCCCCGGGGAGGATCACGTCCGCGCGCTTCTTGGGCAAGCCGACGATCTCCTGTCGCTTCGTCAACGGCAGCGACCAGAGATTTTCAGTGTGCCACTTCACGCGAGGCAGGCTGAGGCGTGTAGATTCGATCACCGCGCGATCATACGTTTCCAACGCGGCTTCCATGCGCGCGAGAATAGTAGTCGTGCCGCCCGTGCCCACGAGTGGAATTGCCTCGCGCTCTGGATGACGCTGTGATTCGTGCTCCAACGCCGGGCCGATTGCGGGACGGATTTTATCTTCGATGAACTCGCGCACCCATCGCCGTGTGTCGGCCAATTCATCCGCCGCTGGAGGATCACTGTGCGGGATGGTTTCCAAAAGGCGCACCGTGCCGAGGCGAAAGCTGTGGCTGAAATGTTTTTCCGCGCCTTCGCCTAAAATAAATTCCGTGCTGCCACCGCCGATATCCAGCAACAGAAGCGGCACGCGCGCGAGGGAGACATCCGTGGTCACTCCTTGAAACGCCCAATCCGCCTCGCGTTCACCCGATATGATCTCAAGACGGATACCGCAGCCGAGTTCGATGGCGGTGGAAAGCTCCTCCGCATTCACCGCGTCCCGCGCGGCACTCGTCGCGATGATTCGGATGTGGGCTGAACTCAAACTGCGTGCGTGTTCGACGAACGTGGCGACGGCGTTTGCCGTGTTGACGATGGCTTCAGGGAGCAGGCGGTGTGTCTCGTAGAAGCCCTGGCCGAGCCGGGTTTGTTTGCTCTCCTCGCAGACGGGTTGAATCTCGCGGCCTGAAACATCGGCCACGAGCAGCTTCACTGAATTCGTGCCGACATCAATGACGGCGCGGCGGGCGGCGGACATGGGCGGGAGTAGAGCAGGCACATCGGCGACAACCAAGTCAAAAACCGGGGACGTTGGGCGACTGCTAAAAATGATTAGCGGATGCTGGGAGACACACGCTTTCAACCCCAGCACCCGCTTCTTCCGCGCGGAAGAAAATCAAAAGGACTTCAACTCGTGTTGCTCGGCGCGCGGATTACGATGAAAACGTAATCGCGTTTTATTTCTGCGCAAGAAGACAATCGTGCCAGAATAAAAAACGACCGGGAAAAGTATCCCGGTCGTTCGTGATGAAGACAATTTCGCTGGAAAATTATTTCTTCTCTTCCTTCTTGCCGCCGCACTTCTCACACGCCTTGCCAGCCTTGGCAGCTTCCACGCAGCACTTGTGGGTACATTCCTTGCCATCTGCCTTGGCTTTTTCGCAGCAGTTCTTTTCGCTGGCGAATGCCGCTGGACCAGCGATCAATGCCAGCGCAAAGAATCCGACCGAGAGAGTTTTGATGAGTTTCATGGTTACCTTTCGTTTTTTATTTTTTACCCGGGTCAACCGCCGCCGATGTGTCACCCACGGCAATTGGCCTAGCTTGGTTTGAACTGTAGTTCCTTCGTGCCCCTTGCCAAGCAGTTTCTAGCTCCCGGTTTTTCAGCGATGCGAACTTGCCTTCACGCGCGCGGCTGGCAACCCTGTCCGTCCATGAGTTCGCTCTCGCAAGAAACAATCCTCAACGCGCTCAAAGCCGTGAAGTATCCCGGCTATTCGCGCGACGTCGTCTCGTTCGGCCTCGTCAAAAACATCGCCACCAATGCCGACGCCATCGCCGTCACGTTGCAACTGACCTCCGCCAACATCGAAGCCGCCAAGCAGATCAAAGCCGACTGCGAGAGCGTACTGAAAAGTTTGGCCGGCGTGCGCGTGGTGCATGTGGACGTCAATCAACCCGCCACCGCACCCGGCACTCCGGCTGGTGCGCCCGGTTCGACACCGTGGGCGAATCAAAATCGCGTCCCCGGCATCAAACGCGTCGTCGCCGTGGCCAGCGGCAAGGGCGGTGTCGGCAAATCTACGACCTCGGTAAATCTCGCGTGCGGTCTGCGGCATCTCGGAGCGCGCGTCGGCTTGCTGGATTGCGACATCTACGGCCCGAGTATTCCGCTGATGATGGGCATCAACCAACGCCCCGGCTTGAACGAGCAGGAAAGAATGATTCCGCCCACGAGCCACGGCGTGAAATTGATGAGCATGGGTTTCCTGTTGAACGACGATCAGCCCGTCATCTGGCGCGGGCCGATGATCCAACGCACGATCCAGCAATTCATCACCGTCGTGGACTGGGGCG
>JANNAO010000408.1:0-7925 GCA_031384405.1 Verrucomicrobiota bacterium
GCTGGAGCTGCGGGCCTTTTTCGTCGCCCTTGTAATACGCGGCGGCCACGCTCGTGAGCTTGAACGCGCCGATGTTGCCGGTGCGCATCACGTGCGGCCCGGCGCAGAGATCGAGGAAATCGCCGTTCTGGAAATACGAGATGGCTTCGCCCTCGGGAATCTGCGCGATGAGGTCGAGCTTGAACTTGCTCACGTTGCCGGGGCGTTCGGACAATCCGCCGAGCCGACCGCTCTGCGCGTCCTTGATGGCCTGTTCGCGCGGCACTTCGATCTTCTGGAAGACGTTGTTGGCCTTGATCTCCTTCTTCATCTCCTCCTCGATCTTCTCGAAGTCCTCGGGCGAAATCCGGTGCGAACATTCGAGGTCGTAATAAAAACCAGTCTCCACCGGTGGCCCGTAGGCGAATTGCGCGTCCGGCCAGATCCGGAGAATGGCGGTGGCGAGAACGTGCGCGCACGAGTGGCGGATGCGCTCTAGCTCGGTCATCTTCGCGCGGTCGTCGAGCGTCTTGCGCTCGGGGTTGGGTTGTGGCTCTGGCTGTGGCGGTTGATTTTCTTCGGACATAAATTGGCTTTCAGTTTTCACCCATCAGCTTTCAACTCGCCTTCGCGCTGAAGGCTGAGTGCTGATAGCTGACAGCTTTTCTTGGAAACAAAAACGCCCCGGACTTGCGGTCTGAGGCGTTGGCGTTCATCTCGTCTGGAGACGAACGCTAAATCGTGGTTGTTGTCGTGCGGTTCACGGTTTTCTGGTGGGACGGTAGCGAGCGGGTGAATTGTTGGCAAACCGATTCTCTACCAGCCTGCCTGAAAATTTCAACCAATGAACGCCTTGTGAACAGCCTTGATCGCCTGCTCGCCCTTCGCGAGATCAATCGTCACGGAGATTTTGATTTCGCTCGTGGAAATCATGCCGATGTTCACGCTCTCGTTGGCGAGTGTTTCAAACAATTTTCCCGCCACGCCCGCGTGCGACTTCATGCCGATGCCGACGATGGAAAGTTTGCCGATGTTTCCGTCGGTCAACACTTCCTTGAAGCCGATCTCCGCCTTGAGACCGTCAATGACCTTCTGCGCCTTGAGCAAATCCGGCTTGTCCACGGTGAACGACAAGTCAGTGGCGGGCGAACCGGATCCGTGGCTGATGTTCTGCACAATCATGTCCACGTTCACGGTCGCATCGCCGATGGCTTTGAACACGCGCGCGGCCATGCCGGGTTTGTCGGGCACGCCGACGAGCGTGACCTTGGCTTGATTTTTATCCAACGAGACGCCGCGCACGACGACGCCTTCCATGCTTTTGGTTTCTTCTTTCACAATTGTTCCGGGGTTGTCGTTCAAACTGGAGCGGACTTCAAACACCACGCCAAACTTCTTGGCAAATTCACCCGAGCGACTCTGCATCACCTTCGCGCCGAGGCTCGCGAGTTCGAGCATTTCGTCGTAGGAAATCTCCGGGAGCTTCGTCGCGTTCGGCACGAGGCGCGGGTCAGCGGTATAAACTCCGTCCACGTCCGTGTAAATCTGGCAGAGGTCCGCCTTCAAAGCCGCCGCCAGCGCAATGGCCGTCAAATCCGAACCGCCACGTCCGAGCGTGGTGATCTGGCCATCTTTGGTTTCGCCTTGGAAACCGGCGACGATCACGACGTTGCCCGCGTCGAGTGCCTCGTGGACTTGTTTGGGCGTGATGTTGTGAATCTTCGCCTTCGTGTGAACGCCATCCGTGACGATGCCCGCTTGCGCGCCAGTCATGGAAACTGCGGAAAGTCCGATGGCATGAAGCGCGATGGCGGTGAGCGCGATGGTCTGTTGTTCGCCTGTGGCGAGCAACATGTCCATCTCACGTTCGCTGGGGAGCGGGACGATATCCTTGGCGAGTTTGATGAGGCCATCGGTCACGCCGCTCATGGCGGAGACGACGACGACGACCTGGTCGCCGCGCTTGCGATATTCCGCGACGCGCCGGGCGACGTTTTTGATGCGGTCGGTGTTGCCCACCGAAGTGCCGCCATATTTCTGAACGATCAATGCCATAAAATCCGTGGAGCATCGCGCCGTTGAAAATGGAAACAAAGCCCCAAAGGGAGCGGGAGGTTAGCAGACGGCGACAGTTTGAAAAGTGCGGAGTTTATTCCGGGTGCGATTCAAAGTGACGGTCAGGAGGTGGAACGCCTCGCGCTGCGAGGCGTAGTGCCGCGTACAGCGGCGCAATCCCTTGTCGCCCGATTCCGCCCGCTCTACGCGGGCGGAGTTCTCGCAGCGCGAGAACTCCCACCATAAATGCTGACCGTCACTTTGAATCGCACCCGTTTATTCCCGAATGGCATTTCTGTGGCTCGCATGTCCTAACACGATCACCAGAATACGTGTTAATTTTCCAGTGCTGAGAAAATCTATCGTTGATTCAGTGCTCACTCTTCGGCTTAATATGCCGCACTGGTTCGGGGCGTAGCGTAGTTTGGCTAGCGCGCTTGTTTCGGGTACAAGAGGTCGTGAGTTCAAATCTCACCGCCCCGACCATCTTCAATCCTTCTCCAATCTACCAAATCCTTATTGGAATATCCGAATCAACAGTGGCGTCCTTCGATGGCGTGCAATTGGCGGAAAAGATTGTAGCGGGACGGACAATGCCATTGGTCTCTCGGATTCGGGCAGAGAGCCACGCGCCCTACCTCAACAACGCCTCGGCATGCTTCCGCGCCGCCTCGCTCTGGCCGCCGAGCATCCGCGCGAGTTCCGTGACGCGGGATTTCTTGTCCAGCAACTCGATCTCCGAGATCGTCCGCCCGTCTTTCACTTGCTTGGTCACGACGTAATGCGCATCCGCTGGCGCGGCGACTTGCGGCAGATGCGTGATGCACAACACTTGTCGCTTTGCGGCGATCTGTTTCATTTTCTCGCCAACCGCGTTCGCTGTTTCACCGCCCACGTTTGCGTCCACTTCGTCGAACACCAGCACTGGAATCTCGTCCTCTGCCGCGAGAACCGTCTTCAACGCCAACATCACCCGCGCCATTTCGCCAGAGGATGCGATGGCGCGCAGTGGCTTCGCAGGCTCGCCGGGATTCGGCGCGAATTGAAACTCGATGGTGTCGAAACCACTACTCGTAGGCGACGACGTAAGGAGTCGTTGGTCATCCGTAGATTTAAGACTCGTCACCTCGTCTCCTACAAGTTTGGTGGAAATCTCCACATCAAACCGGCTTTGCTTGAAACCCAGATCAGCGAGCTGTTTGCCCGCCGCTTTCGCAAGTTGCGGAATCACCTTCCTGCGCTCGGCGGAAAGTTTTTTGCCAACCTTCAACAACTCCCCGTCCAGCTTCGCAAGCGCGCCGTTGATCCGCGCCAGTTCAGCATCGCGCGATTCGAGCGCGTGCAACTTCTCCTTCGCCTCCGCGCCGAACGCGATCACGTCCGCCAATGTTGCGCCGTATTTGCGTTTGAGCGAGTGGATGAGATTCAATCGCTCGTCCATCTCGGCGAGGCGCGCGGGATCCACATCCACCTTGTCCGCGTAGCGCGAGAGTTCCGCCTGCAAATCCCGCAAGACGCTCACGCCCTGCTCGTGCAGTTCCACGAGCGAAGCCGCGCCCGCATCCACGCGCTGCAATTCGTGCAACGTGCGCCCGATCACGCCCGCCTGTGTCAGCAATGATCCCTCGCTCTCGCTCAAAACATCCAACGCAGCCTGGCTGAGTTGCAGAAGTTTTGCCGCGTTGCTCGCGCGATTGTGTTCCAACGTGAGTTGATCTTCCTCATCAGGCTGCAATCGCGCCGCTTCGATCTCCTTCACCTGAAAGCGCAACAGGTCGAGTTGTTGCGCATAAGTCTTTTCGTCCACGACGAGCGCAGACTTCTCGCCTTCCAGCACAACACGACGCGAAACCAATTCACCGAACGCCGCGCGCTCGTTCTCCAATCCGCCGAACGCGTCGAGAATGGCGAGCTGCTTCGCGGGATGAAGAAGCGATTGATGATCGTGCGGCCCGTGCATGTCCACGAGCCACTCGCCGATGCTGGCGAGAACGTTCAACGTGGTGGCCGAGCCGTTGACGAACTGACGATTCGTCCCCGCGCTCGTGAACGTACGCTTGAGGACGAGTTGATTATCCTCACACGGCTCAAGTCCGTTCTCATCGAGAAAAATTTTCAGCGGTGCGCGAAGCTTCTTCACGTCGAACACCGCCTCCACTGAACAGAAATCACTGCCGCTGCGGATGAGGGTTCGATCCGCGCGCTGACCAAGAACAAGATTGAGCGCGCCGATGATGATGGATTTGCCCGCGCCAGTCTCGCCCGTCACGACGTTGCAACCGGGCTGGAGTTCCAGCGTCAGGTCGCTCACAAGGGCGAGGTTTTTGATGCGTAGCGTCGTCAACATGGTTTATCGGGCGCGGAGAATTTGCGGATGGAAGAAGGATTGAGCAATCGCAAACTTGGGTTTCTCAGCAACCATTACTCTATCCGATTTCGATTAGCGAAAATCAGCGCAGATCAGCGGTTAAACAAAAAACCGCGCCAGCGTTTCAGCGGGCGCGGTTTGATGGAAAGTCTGCTCCTTACTTCTTGGCGTCAGTCTTTGCTTCGGACTTGCCAGCCTTGGGCATGAGTTCGTCGAGCTTCTTCATCTTCTCATCGAGAATTTCCACGCCAGCTTCCTTCATGAGTTTTTCCATGAAATCAGTTTCGCGAAGTTGCTTCTGAAGCTCCTGAGACTTGAGTGCTTCTTTGAGATCGTCAGACACTTCTGCGAGCGATGTCATCTTGGCGGGCATCTTCTCGCTGAGTTTGATGATGTGATAGCCGAACTGCGTAGTGACGACATCGCTGACTTGATTGGTGTTGAGCGAGAAAGCGGCCGCTTCAAACTCAGGAACCATTTTACCGCGAGGGAAGGTGTATTCGCCACCAATCTCTTTCGAGCCGGGGTCTTCGGAGAATTCCTTGGCCAGCTTGGCGAAATCTTCGCCTGCGACGGCGCGCTTGCGGACGTCATCGGCCACCTTGCGCTTGGCTTTCTTTTGTTCCTCGGTGAATTCAGTGCCCGCTTCCATGTCGCGCGTGCTGATCAGGACGTGGCTGGCGCGCACCTGTTCAGGTTGTTCGAACTTGGCGGGATTCTCGTCGTAGAACTTCTTTGCGTCGGCGTCGGTGATGTTGACCTTCAACTCACGCTCCAACACAGCAGCCACAGTGATCTGGTCAACGCGCTGCTTGTCCCATTCGGCACGGGTGAGATTTTGTATCTTCAGTTGCGTGGAGAGCTTCTCAACAAACTCTTCGTCCGTGAGCTTGTTGTCCTTCTTCAAACGCGCGAGAGCTTTCTCGAACTGCTCTTTGCCTTTGGCCTTGTCGGCATCATTCGCCTTCTTGAGCAGCAACTGGAATCCGATGAGGTCGTTGAGCTTCTCGCGTTCGATCAGAATCATCTGGTCGGGGGGAATCTGCTGGCCGCGCGCTCTGGCCATGCCTTGAACGTTCAACATCTCGGAGTCCAACTGACTGCGCTTGATCTCGACGCCCTTGCCTTTGGCGACGACTGGGTCGCCGAGCAGTGCTTCGATCTTGCTGGAGCCGCTGGACTTGTTGGTCTCGGCGGCATTGCTGGTGGATGCAGCGACAAGCGACGTGGCGAGCGCGGCGATTAGAACTTTCTGGATACGATTCATGTTTATGTTTGGGTTGAGTTACAACTTCACGACTTTGACGTTGCGGATGCAATCGTCTTTTTCCAATTCGGCGATGACCGCTGCGGGCGGTTCGCTGTCGAGATTCAATACCGTGAACGCGTCGCCGCCCGCCGTGTCACGGCTCAGGCTCATGCTGGCGATGTTCACGTTATGCTTGGCCAACAGCGTGCCGAGGTGTCCGACAATGCCGGGGCGATCTTTGTTCGATAAAAGTAGCATGATGCCACTGATCGGGATTTCCACGGGCAAGCTGTAAAGGCGCACGATGCGCGGATTATTCGGCGAGCCGAAGAATGTGCCGCCGGCGGAGATGACCTTCTCGTTGCCGTTGAACGCCTGCACATGCAGCCACTCGTTGAACGTCACCGGCTCACTCGAACGCTTTTCTTCGACCGTGAGTCCGAGCGTGGAAGCGATGCTGCGGACGTTGATGTTGTTCAAGTCCTTCACCGACGCGCGGGACAGGAAGCCCTGCACCACGGCGCGCGTGACGGGATCAATGTTCGGCAACTCCTGAGCCTTGCCGCCGTAAGTGACGTGCAAGCGGTCCACTTGTGCGGGCGCGAGTTGCGCGAGCAGCTTGCCCAGCTTCTCGCCAAGCAAAAGATACGGCTTCACCTTCTCGTATGTCTCCGCGTCGAGGTAAGGCATGTTCACCGCGTTGCGGACTTCGCCAGTGAGCAAGTAGCCCGTGATGACTTCGGCGACTTCGATGCCGCATTTCTCCTGCGCCTCTTCGGAACTCGCGCCGAGGTGCGGCGTGAGTATGAGTCCCGGATGTTTGCGGAACGGATGATCTGCCGCGAGAGGCTCGACGATGAAAACGTCCAAACCCGCTGCGGCAACTTTGCCGGAATCCAACGCCGCGATGAGATCGTTCTCAACAATGATTTCCCCGCGCGCACAATTCACGATGCGCACGCCGGGTTTCATCTTGGAAAACGCAGCCGTGTTCAACATGCCCTTGGTCTGCTCCGTCACGGGCATGTGGACAGTGATGAAATCCGCCTCGCGATAAACCATGTCCAGTTCGGTGGCGAGTTCAATGCCGAGAGCCTTGGCGCGGGCTTCGGTGAGAAAAGGATCGTAACCGACCACGCGCATGCCGAACGCGATGGCGCGTTTGGCGACTTCCGTCCCGATGCGGCCCATGCCGAGAACGCCGAGGGTTTTGCCGGAGAGTTCGACGCCTTGAAATTGTTTCCTATCCCACTTGCCCGCGACCATCGTGCCGTGCGCCTGCGGCACTTTGCGCGCGAGACTCAGGAGCATGGTGAAAGTAAGTTCTGCCGTGGTGATGGTATTGCCAGCGGGTGTGTTCATCACCACGACACCGCGTTGCGTGGCCGCTTCCACATCTACATTGTCCACGCCCACCCCGGCGCGACCGACGACGCGCAGTTTGGGCGCAGCTTCGAGAACCTTCTTGCTCACCTTGGTTTCAGAACGGACAACCATCGCGACCGCATCGGCGACGATGGGGAGCAATTCCGCCTCAGTGAGACGTTTGGGGAGCACCACGACCTCGAATTCGGGTCGTTGTTGCAGCAGCGCGATGCCTTTCGGCGAAATCGGATCACAAACCAAAATCTTCATAAAACAAGACGGCGAGTTTAGGCACGGGGTAGAACAAGGTCAAACTTTCCTCGCCGTGGATTGGGTGGTTTGCCATTGTCGGTGGGGCAAGCGGACTCGCGAGCCGGCTCGTCAGCAGCCTCGCCCCACCAATCTGCGCCTCTAACTCGCCGTGGATGAAGTCCGTGAGCTAGGTTTTCGCCACTCGGTCTTGGGCGGTTCAGGCAATCCCTGCGCCCGCAATGCCGTCCGGAAGTGCATCTTGGAAATCTTGGATAAAACGGCCGTGCCGCGAGTGGAAAACAATTCCTTCGCCATCGCGTCCACGTTTGTCCCCGCACCCTTTGGCAACTCCACGCCCAAATCTTTCCCTAATCCCGCGAGCCGCTTCACAAATTCATCCCGCGCCAGAATCGAAGCCGCCGCCACCGCCAAATCTTCTTCCGCCTTGTGCCGCTGCACCAGCTCCAACTCGCGCCCCATGGCCATCAACGCTTTTTCCACCACGCTTTTACTCGCGGCGAACTGATCGCTGATCGCCCGCACCGGCGGCGGATTCATGCGATGCCGCTGCCCCATCAGATTCTCGATCACGCGCGCATGTCCCCACGCCAACACGTTGTTCACGCTTCGCATCGTGGCATAAAGACGGTTGTAAGC
>JANNAO010000461.1:0-6133 GCA_031384405.1 Verrucomicrobiota bacterium
TCTTACAATCAGGGCAACGCGTCGGGAAAACTTTCCGGTCGGTGTAGAACTTCGATTTACAGTCCGCGCAAACATACCCGTTCCCATCCGACTCTAGAGCCGCCATCGAATCCGACTTCTTGCAACCTGTGACGCAGGCGATGGCGAACAGCATCGCGCAACTGGCGAAAACACAACAGAACCCAGAAAACAGTTTGGGAAGGACAGGCTTCATGGTGAACTCTTCCCTTCATCTTTAGACACCTCTCGGATCAGTAAAAAATAATTCCCTTTCGTTTTAACCCATTCAACATGTCCATCGGCAAAGCTGACGTTTGAACCCTCTTTCCCGTGATTGTTCGTCTCATCGGGATAATCATCAAGCGACCCACCGGAGAGGTTGTCCGCATCCACTTGCAGCCAGATTTGCGTCGGGCTGACACGCGATCCACGAGGGTACAGTGTGGAAACCTTCTGTTTGATGTAACTGTTCACGCGGCTCTCCGTTTTGCGTGTGCCTGTCAAACCCGTGGCTGGAGGGAACTCATTGGGATTCTGCCACCAACCGAAGTTTTCATAACTGTGCCCGATTTTGAGCAATTTGTTCACCGCCATGTTTCGCAAGTCTATCAAATCAACTAGCCCATCGGGAAGAGTCGTCACATTGGTCAACCGGATGAAGTTCTGCGTGTTCGGACAGATGAAGGAATTGATGTTTCGGACGTGGTCCCGATACAACCAGTTCAAGTCGTCATCGAAATACTGCTTCGTGCCCGTCAAAGCACCTTTGTTGTCGTGGGAATACATCATGTGGCCCGTGACCAACTGCTTGAGGTTATTGATGCACTGGATGCGCTTGGCCTTGTCCTTGGCTTTCGCCAACGCTGGCAACAGCATCGCTGCCAATATCGCGATGATGGCGATCACCACCAACAACTCGATCAGCGTGAACCCGCCTCTCCGCCTTGAATGCAGTGCTGACTGAGTCGAGCGAGTGATTTGTGGCGGGTGTTCCATCTGGCGAATGGGGATTAAACGCGGCTATTTTGGCGCGGTGGTTCGTTGATTCAACCACAAGTGATCGCGCTGGGAGACTAGCCCGTAGCCGGGACCGGCGGTGGTTTTTTTGACACCACCGATGGTGTTTGCATCCAGCCATTTTTTGATCTCAGTATGACCATCCGAAAATGAAATCCCGCACGCCCCCGCATGTTGCGACCCCGGCACATCATCCCACGCGGCGGTGCCCGTTTTGGCAACCCATGTGGCTGCCGGAGGCATCTCCACTCCAAACAAACCATCGTTGATACTGTCGGGATGCTCATCGAGAATGACCCAGGTTGACGAAGGGCCAGGCCGGCTAAAATCACTCATCTTACGAAATGTTCTGAATTGTCCATTCCCGTAGTTGTCATGCACTAGTCCGTTCGGATTGGTCGGCGTCGGATAATCTCCCACAAACCCGTTCATCGAAACGCTCCTTACACGTGGGCCTCTAGTGCTTTGCTGGATGTCCGCACAGCACTTAAAAATACCCAAACTCTTGGCCACATAAGGCCCAATTGCTCCGTCTAGGATATATTGCGTATTCGTAGCCGCTAGTCCGGTCCAATCTATCCATCCAGTAACCCAACTGCCCTGATTGATTCCAAAAGCACCCGCATTCGTCATCACGCCATCATTGTTATCCGTGCCATATAGCGTCCACGCCAGTTGCAGTTGTTTCAAATTACTCATGCACGATATCCCGCAAGCCTTCGCCTTCGCCTTCGCCAGCGCGGGCAATAACATCGCCGCCAGAATTGCGATGATCGCGATGACTACAAGCAACTCGATGAGCGTGAACGCCGCGCGAAGTTTTGAACTGCTGCCGTGAAGATTGGGGAGAAAGGTTTCCGGCGTGTGCATGGTCTAATAAACAAATTCTCAACGATGCTGCTGATTCATGGCTGAATTATGCCTGGTCATTTCCCATCCGAATTCGTTATCGCCAAAAAAATGGCCTACCCAATCAAGGCAGGGCTCAACTACATTTTTTAACGAGACTTTTGGTCGCAGCTTAGTTCCTGCATGAGGTGCGATCTCTCAGCCACACCCAATCCACATCCTGTCCGCTGCTCGGCCAGTTTCCAACATTGCCGATACCGGGTATATTGGGGACACTTTTTAAGCCAGCAGTTGGCAACCCCGACCACATCCATTTGCGATATTCCACATGACCGTCAGCGAATGACATATTATTGCCACCGCCGTCATAATTGGCTGGAATGTCTGGATAAAGCGGCGAACTGCTGTTCATCTGTAGAAACCCGTCATTCAGTGAACGCATGGACTCATCCATAAAAACCCAAGTGTTGACAGGACCCGGACAGTTCAAATCTGACATTTTTCTGTACGTCTTCCAACCTGGATTATAGCTGTCCCTGTTTGCACCCGGTGCCAGTAAAGCACCTACCAGCATACCATTCATTGCTATGCTCCGTATCCGGTCTCCGTTTTCGGAAAGAAGTCTGTCATTGGCGCATTTGTAAATCTTGATATTCCCAGCGTAAGGCGCGAGGCAATTGGTTGTGTAATAGATGGGGTCAATATTAGCTGGCTGTGAAAGCCAACCCACAGATCCCTTACACCAACCCAAATCGTTTCCAGCAGGAGCATTCGGAACCAAGAAGTCGTTCCATTCACCGCTATACATCGCGCAAGCAATCGCTATTTGCTTTTTGTTGCTCATGCACTGAATTCTTGAGGCCTTGGCCTTGGCCTTGGCGAGCGCAGGCAAAAGCATGGCCGCCAAAATTGCAATGATGGCAATGACCACCAGCAACTCGATCAAGGTGAACGCATGAACACGTTTTTTTCCAAAATTCTTCATATCAAACTGACTTTGTTTGCGACTGGCTCTGCATTCTCTCCTGCTTTGCCTTTAATTTACCTCCCGACTTGAACAGGTGTCGGGTGACAGCCGATCCATCACCCGACACCATTTTCGCGGTGCTGTCGCACCGTGCAATCGTCAGTACACATGCAGCAACCGATAGAACATCTTGTCGCCTATTTGTGGCGCGGTCACCTGGAATGATCCGGCCGATCCAGTGAACGTGGCCGGGGTGTTCGTGTAAGGTCCGGTCACGTCTCCCGCGCTTTGCAGGATGAATGCGCTGGTGGTGTCAAACAGGTTCGTGGTGCTGAAGGACAGCGTCACAATTCCACCCGAGACCACTGCGTTCGTGAATCCGGGCGGTGGAACGATCACGGTCAGCGTGTTGCTGGTTCCAAGAACTCCGCTGAATCCGTTCGTCACACCGACGGTGTAGTTGTTCGTACCATCCGCACGCGTGACGCCCGTGAGGGTCAGTGTGCCGCTTGTTGCGCCGGAGATATTGCCGCCGTTGCTCAGGTTCGTGCCGGCCCGTTTCCATTGATATGTCAATGGCACGCTGCCCGACGTCGGAACGGTGAAGTTGGCGGTTGAACCCCAGAGGTTGGTCTGGCTGGCGGGAGTCACAGGACTCACCACGCTCAACAACCCTGCCGGAGTCACTGTGCCAGCGACGTTGGATACGAGCACGGAATAGGTCACCAGCGCATCCGACGCGAGAACATTGGTGATGAACAGATTTGAGGTGGTCACACCGCCAAACCGTCCCGGCGTGTTGGCCAGATTGACGCCGTTGGTTTTCCACTGGAATAACACTGGTGCAACCGGCCCTGCAAATCTCACGGGGTATTGGAAGGTCGAACCCGCATTGGCAATCTGGTTTGTCGGGCCAAGAACGACTTCAACCGCGACGACGCGCGAGGTGACTGAACCTGCGGCGTCACTAAACACCGACATGTAGTTCGTGGCGCCGATGGTCTGCAGATTATTCAGCGTGAGCGAATCGGTCATGCTGGTGGCCGCAGCCGTATTGGTCTGCAAGGCAAACGTCGGAACACCCGTGCCCGGATTCGCGGCGGTGCCCGTGCCGCGATACCAGACATTCGTTATGGGATTTGATGCGAACGCCACCGCCGAGGTCAGTGTCAGGCTGGAGCCTTGTGTGACAATCAAACGATCCGCCGCGCTGCCAGCCAAGCTGGGCTGGGTAACAATGTAGGGCGATATTTCGACCACCCGCACGTTGGAGTAATAGACGAACGCGGTGGTGTCGCTGATGTCCGCATTCGGGTCCAAGTAGCCGAGCATGATCGTGCCATTGGTGAAGGTCGTGGCGAGCGAACCGTTCGTGAGAGCGAAGGTGGGGATCACCAGTGAGCCATTGATGAACACATTGATGTTCGTCTGCCGGTTCACTTCGACGCTTACGTCCACCCATTTATTGACCGCCGAGCCGCCGCCGGGATTGGCAACCGTGGGGGTGGTTACATTCATGGCTTCAAAGGGCGGATGCTTGAAGACTCCGTTTTGGGTCAGAGCGGGATTGCTTGTTTTTGGTCCAGTCCCGGCATTGGGCAGCCCCGGCGGAACGTAGGATTCAAAATCGGCTGGCGTGGTTGAGCCAGTACCAGCACCAATGACCATCCATTGGCCATCGGCGTTTGTCGGACCACTGCCCGCGTTGGTGGCGAGCACCGTCGCCGTCCTCCAGTTACAATTCGTTCCCAGATGGTTGACGCCAAACGTCGCGAACTCTCTCGCAGGAGCTCCGATGCTCGGATTGTTGCTGGCGAACTGGTAAAGGGACAGGAACATGTTAAACCGCAGCGCGTAATTGCCGCCAAAGTTCTGGCCTTGCGGATAGAGGTTCACGCCTGCGTGTGCGCCGTTCACTTTATTGACGGTCATTTTCAGCGCACCAGTCCAATTGCTGGCGATCATGACAGGAGACAACGGAACACCGTTGGCCACAGTGTCGCTGCCAAACGTCACCTCAAAGTCGTTCGTGCCGCCACCGTAGTTGCTGTTGTTATAATTCGGGAATACAGCGGGCAACACGGTGTTGGCGGCAAAATTTGTCGCCGCATAGGTCAGCGTCCAATTCACGCTGTCGGCTGAGTTGGTGAGAGGATTAGACCAAAGAACCACTTCCGGTCCGACCGCGTTATCAATGATCGTCAACGATGTCGTAACGGTACCCACCGAGTAGGACGAACCTTCGGCACTGGTGCCGTTCGTGAAGGGCGCGGTGGTGTTGGTAAGGTTCACGACAATGGTGAGGTTGGAACGAATGGCACTCAGATCAAGATGCGACTCAGGATTTCCGACGGCACAGGTAATAAGTGTATCGCCGGGATTGATGATGATTGAAGTAGGGCCATCCACCGGCGGAACAAGGATGCCGTTGCCAGCAGGATCAAGCCTTTGCGCTCGCGCGCCATAATCCAAAGGAAATGAGGCGGTGCCGGCATAGGTAATATTGGTAATCGTGTATAGGGCGACATTCGTGTCCCCAAGCCGGGTGATGACAAATTTGGCGTAATCATTGGTGACTCCGCGGTACATTGTTGCACTCGTACCACCACCCACGGGAGCTACAGGTGCGGCGGCCAAAAGGAGCAATTGCGGGCCGGTGTTCTGGATGAAAACTGTTCCTTTGGCGGGCGCTCCAGCGAGATTGCCCGATCCGCCGAGAACTTGCAGCACCACCGTCAGAGTATTGGTGCTGACCGGAAGCGGCGTTGGAGTGATTTTTACATCCACATTCCAATTGGGGCCATTGGATCCTGCAAAAACGCCGGCAGGGTATGTGACGCTGTTGATGCCCACCGTGACCCCATTGGGCAGTTCATTGGTGTTGATCGAGTAATGATTGGTGTAGGCCGCTGTGCCGCTTCGAGTGAAGTTCACCGTAAGCGGAGACGAAAGGCTGTTTGTGTTAAGGCTGATCCTAAACACACCCGAAATCGGTGTGCCAAAGTTTTGTGACGCCTGGGGCGTCGTCGCAACCACGGACGCAGAGAGCGGCGGCAGTTCCAAATTGAACGTGCCGTTGGTTCCGGTGAAGTCATTGCTTGTGACGCAAGTCGTCGTGAGCCCCAATGTATAAATCCTCAGCAAACCTTGACCCGAGCTGGTCACATAAAGGTTGCCCGCCGCATCCCAGTCCATGCCGCGGCTATTACCCACTGCCACCAGATTGGATATTCCGACGATGCTTCCGTCATCAGGGATGCCGTTGGTCAAGTTTGCAATCGTGATGCCGTTATTGATGTC